>JANMZB010000432.1:0-5537 GCA_031382725.1 Sphingobacteriaceae bacterium
TCGAAAACATACTATCAATAATCAACCCTCATGATCAGGTTCATATAGAAATCGGAATGTTATCGAAGCCTGAAATAAATATTCTATTTAAACTTTTAAAAGCCCAATATACTAATGTTACCATTACCCTGCATGACCCACCATTAATAAAATATCCTTTTTACGATTTTGAAAATCAATTTTTACATAAGGTTTCTAAATTTTATGATAAGTACTTTAATAGCGGTGGCGCAGTAAATAGCTATCTAAAAAAAATAAAATTGATTTATGCGTTGTCATACAAAGGTATCGAAGCTTTAAAAAAACGTTACAAAATTGAAAATGTAAAATTCCTGCCTCATATTCTGGATATTAATGAAATTGAAAGAAGTGAAAACATTAGTAATGATTTTATTTATCTTGGATTTATAGGAAAAAATAAAGGAATAGAATATTCTTTACAACTCCATCAAAGCATATTAACTACTTATCCCACAATCAAATATTATGTGGTTGGAACAGCCATGGGGCATCAAATCCATTATCTTAATTATCTCAAAAAAACATACAATATCAACGTTGAGTATTTGGGCTATGTTACCGATGACGAATTAACTGATATATTTAAAAAAGCGACGTTTGCACCCATTCTATTTAATAGTTACAAATTTTATACGCCTTTTAGTGGTAGCATTTTATACAGTTTAAAAAAAGGTAAAATTGTACTTACAAATAATGCAAATGCAACTTCCGAACTTATTAAAGATAGAGAGAACGGAATTTTCTTATCAGGAGAATTAGAAAAAGACACCAGTTTACTACTAAGGGTCATTAAAAATAAGTCTTTGCAAGAGAATATCAAGTCAGAAATTAGCCGAAAGCTGCGGGAAAATTTCTCCTATCAATCCGTTAACAAGCATTTTATAAACTGATGCTATTTTCAATTCTTATAGCTAATTATAATAATTCAAGGTATTTGGAAAATGCGTTAAATAGCGTTTTACAACAAACCTATTCAAATTTGGAAGTTATTTTAGTAGACGATTGCTCTACTGATAATTTTGAAACCGTTATTCAACGTTTCAAAAATGAAAGCCGCATTAAAGTTTTTCGAAATAAAATAAATCAGGGGTGCGGGTATACTAAAAGACGGTGCTCAGAAATAGCCCTGGGTAAGATCATAGGATTTTTAGATCCTGATGATGCGTTGCATTCTGAGGCAATACAAATCATGATCAATGCCCATATCAATAACCCGGCAGCCAGCCTTATTCATTCTACTCATTACATATGCGATGATACCTTAACAGTTAAAAGAATAGCTGAATATCCCAGGGCACTGCCAGATAACATACCATATTTACTTGTAAGCGATGGAAGGGTACATCATTTTGCCACTTACAAATCAAGCGCCTATTATAATACAGAAGGGATTTCAAGGGATAACAAAAAAGCGGTAGATCAGGATTTATACTACAAATTAGAAGAACAGGGAGACATCTATTTTATTAATCAACCGTTATATTACTATAGAATACATACCGGTGGAATTTCTACAACCGGTAAAGAAGCAGAAGCCACATTGTGCCATTACAAAATAATTGAGGAAGCTTGCTTACGACGAATTAATAAATTGAAGTTAGAGACTTCTCCAAATGCTGCTTACTGGATCAGACTATATAGAACGAAATATTATAAAACCAAAATCTTTCACAATTTCAGGAAAAAATCATATCTCAATTTTGGATACAATTTGTTATTGTTTCCTTTTGTTGGAGGGTTGACCAATGTAATTAGTTACCTGAAAAAGCTACCTAATGAAGGGCTGTCGCTGGTCAGAAAATCCTTTTTTCAGGATTATAAAATTAAGGTTGATTGATGATGTATTATCTGACGGTTTAAATTATCTGAATGCCCAGCCAACTCGTAAATTTAATGGTAAAGAGACCTTTAATCCATCCATTGGTCTAATCATATAATCATAAATATTCGGATGTCTTGGGTAAACAAGTTTATCAGACTCGTTAATCCTTTCAGAATGAACTACTTTACGCCATTGAAGGCCTAATCCAAAATACATGTCTACTACTAAGTGTTGGGATAAATAATATTGAATACCTAGCTTAGGCGTAACGGAAAATTGTTGATGCTTTACTCTTATTGTATCTAAATACTGCATGCCTATTGAATCGTCAAAGCTAGCACCGGGTCCAAAATTGCCAACAGTTTTGTAAGCCCTATTAAGGTAGTCTGTCTCCAATGCAAAGTATATTCGTTTGTTCTTAAAATTACTTACAAAATATTTTTCTTCAAAGGAATTTTGATACCCTACAAAGCCCGAGAGTACATTTCCTTCAGGTTGAGTTAAAGCACTAATCGAAATTTGAGATGAAAATTTTGAATTGTGTAATCTCTCAAGACTCAAGTTAATTCCCGGATTAACCAACCCTATTAATTTTAAAGGAGTAACTTTAACGATATTATTATTTTGGAGGATGAATTGGCTTGGAGGAATAATTTTTGAATACCCTACTGCACTATCACCAGATGAAAAATAGATATAACGAGGGTAATTGTATCGTTTCGGGTTATTTTTATCAATTAAAAAACCAGTCCAAAATAGTGGTGTGGGATATGCATTTAGCAAATAATTAAACGGATTTGATGGCTTTATTTGAATATGATTAGTATCATTTAAAAATTTAACATCTAATGGTTGTTTATTTCTTTGAACCGTAACACTTCTTTCTCGATTTATAAAAAGCGTATCATTATTTAAAACAATTGTTTTCTGTACATCGGAGGCAAAAGTAATTTGCTCATACCTATTATTTAATACAGTTGCACATGATGAAAGTAGAAGAACAATTAAAATATAAAAATGCACGTTCTTCATACAGGTTAAATTACACGATAAAGGGATTAAATATATTCTAAAACCTTAGCGTTAGCCCAACACCATCAGACGACAAAGCAGGATAAATCCACACCTTTTTAAGCCCTATTTGATTTAAACCTTTATTATAAACAATTACAGCCTTTTTAGCATGTTTTGCATATGCACCCGAGAATGGCAGCGAAGCAAGAAACAATGCACCTCCAACACCGGCAACTGTCCAGTTTGCCTTTCCACCGCTGATGGAGTAGCCTAACTGATACCCTATCAAATAACCACCCGCCGAACTAAATATATAAGCAGCGGTATAATTTGATCGGGCTTTCTTCATCAAACTATTGGCTTCGGGATTTTTTTTGGTAAGTTCCAAAAGCTGTTTGGGTTTTAACCTTTTACCGTTGAGACGAAAGCTGGTTTCAAACCCCTTCTTTACTTCTATAGTATCTGCCGGAACCTGTGCGGAGAGATAGTTTACAATAGAGATAAGAAGTGCTGTAAAGAAAATAGTAATAGATTTCATTTGTGATATAGTTTTAGGTGATTAAAATACTTATGTCGGGATTATAAATCACCCGCCTTGGTTTAAATCTTCCGCAGGGCGACTTAAATCTTATATTAATATCAGGACTCTGTCCGGCAATGATTCTGCTACGACCCGGACGGAGTCCTGATTTTTCATAATTAATTTAAGAGCGCTGCGCTGAACTCTTAAACCAGTAAGGGCACAAGTGTACTCAGCCCTCAAGGCTTATGATGCATACTTGCGCCAAACTAGGTTAGTTGTGCAACAGTCACTACAAGCTCGAACCAGCAAACAACTTAATGCTCACGGTAGCTAGGTGAAAGTGCCAAACTAGATTTAAAATCCTTCATCATTACAGCATCGGGATTACAAATATTACAAATCCCGACGAGCGTGGAATGAACACCAAGATCATTTATTAGTACTCGTTAAACTATCAAGTAATAAGATTTTCTCTTCGTTAGACATATCAAGAAAATTGTCATGAAATACTTTGAAATACTTTTCACGATATGAATCTTTCTGTGCTTTAGCCCACTCAAGACTCGTTTTATGATTATTAAAACTTTTAAGGTCTTCGTTGCTTAAAACACTTTTTTTGTTTAACGATACATAGGCTTTGTTCTCTTTCTTATTTATACTATAAGAATATACAATATGTGAAATTTTATCATTTTGTGATATAATAAACGATAGGTATCCATGATCGATTATTTTACACCTGAGTTGAATCAATGAAACAGCTTGTTGCTGATTGGTAACCAAAGTGCCCTTCGAGCAAGAGATACAAGCTAAAAAAACTAATATTGTTAATTTCATCGGTTTAAAAAATGTGAATATAAATCTGGTCGTACACCTAAATTATATGCAGCCATAGACGCATGTAAAAATATCGGATGAATTCCGATATTTGGAATGCCATTCAGCCACAATCCCAAAGAAGACATATTAACACAATTAATTGATAGTCCTTGATATGGCAATAACTTTCCTAAACCTCTTGCCAATGTAAATGCATGTTTATTAACAGTAAAATTTACAGATCTTGACAAATTCTGGGGTATGTCATAATTAGTAGTGCTTAATTTAGGCTCTATTGCAAATCCAATTTTTCCCGGAATAATTGGATCACTCTTAGGACCAAAAGACATAAGTGTTCCTCCTGTTCCTTTGTCAATTATTCCAGAATGTGAAATATAGTCCTTCGCTCCAGGTACAACACCAGCTTCTGTTGTAACATCTTCATACCGCTTTTGGGTAAAAAGTGTTGCATTCGTCATATTTATAAGATTATTAACATCTTTTAAATTCGCAATTGCACCCATTCCATATCCCAGATTCTCGCCAAAAGAGTTTCCCTTTTTTCCCCAATAGCCAAATTCGCCAGTTGAAAAATTAAAACTCCCAGCTCCAAAACTTACAGAGAAATCAGTTTGTCCTGCAGTATACATAAACGTCCCAAAACTATTAATTGCAGAACCAGCAACTATAGCAGCGGTATTGGCAAAAGCCATTCCAGATGTTGATATTGCGCCGGCAGCACCACCGGACAATCCACCTGTAACAGCACCTCCTAACATATATCCCCAAGTTTTTCCAGAACTATAATCCCATTTCAGAGGGTTCATAGTGCCGTTTGCCATACTGCCGCCACTCCACATGCCTATATCTGCACCTATGGCTGCGGGAAGTAGTGGTGGACAAAATATAGCAGCTAATATGGTAAAGAAGAACTCCCCGCTCGGATCCGTATACTTTAACGGATTATTCAACACATACCCATACCTGTTAAAATTCTGCGTATTCGTAGGGTCCTGCACAAAATTATCCGGTGCCACAAAACGGTGCAGAATAGGATCATATAAACGTCCATTCATGTGGATTAAGCCAACGCCCGTTAAATGCTCATGCCCGGTGTAGCCTCTGTCCATAATCACAAAAGCTGCTAAGGCGGTTCCGCTACCATTAGTTAGCTTCACGATATTCCCCCAGGCATCAAAAACCCTTTTCTCTTTTACCGCGCCCAGGTAATCGGTAATCATTAAAATACTGCCCAGGTAATCGCGATGCAGGTAATACAGGTTTTGTGTAGCTGCGGTGGCCGTATGTTCTTCTTTGTAAATGGCCGGTGCGGTGTAG
>JANMZB010000490.1:0-1964 GCA_031382725.1 Sphingobacteriaceae bacterium
AACAAAGTTAAATTCACATTACCACGAGAAGAGGGAAATGGTTGGAAAATTCAAAAGTTTCATGAATCAATGCATATACCATACGATGTTAATAAATTTGGATCTCCCAAAAATTTTGATACAGGAATAATGGAAAATAGGTTAATACACGTAGGGAAAATCAATGCAAAAACAACACAGAAAAGAGGTCCAAAAATATTTACACGTCAACTAGGAGAAAGGATATATCAACAACAATGTTTTGAAAAAGCGAAACGGTGTGTATCTAAAGAAAACGAATATAATGCAATTGATGAAGATGAGTCCGTTACATCGACTGATACCACATTATCAGATTTGACAACGCACGTATCAAATATTCCAATTACATATTTTGTTAAAAAGAATCAGATTACGAGGTACGAATCAATAATTCGACATGAGCAACCATTAAATGGATGACGAGTACTCCATGTACTATTCCAGAAATGCTACTTAAACAATTTGAATTGTTTTTACCTAATAGCGGAATCACAATAGTGGAAGTATATACTGAAATTATTCACAAAAAAGAAATCTACCGAGCACATCCAAATTATCGTGGTTTCGGGGCATGGTTTGACTGGTGTATGGTCAAATATGATCTGTCATCTATTGACCACAAACGAAAACAATCTATTGTCACCAATAATATACACACCGCATATCCTGAAGGATATTATCCAGCCAAAATATTATGTTTTTTTAAGAATGATAATGCAATCAAATGTGTAATTCACTGTTGCAATTACAAATACAATTTCATTGATGATTCATGTTTAACAGAGAAATGGAATCTTGAATACAAAAAGATCAGTAGAAATCACAAGAACAATCGAGTACAAGTGTTTGTTCCAATATTGAGAGTGTGTGATCTATCATCTATTGAAGATCGAATTTTTGTCATACAGGAAACACCGGGAGAACAATCAGTTTTAGAATGCAATATGTCATCCAGCATCATACTAATAAAGAAAAAAGAAATGTGGGCGTCATATTTCACAGACACCCAATAAATAATCCACCACTACATTAATGTAGTGGCAAAGGAACATCCAATTACCCCATCAATAAAATCTTGCACTCATTCATTCATTTTGCAACATGCATATGTACAATCTAATCTAAACATTTCTGTTGTCATTCCCCCCCATTTCCGAGGATTTTACATAAAATGAAGTCACATAAACCTCCTCATTTCGGTATTCACTCGTACGTTGACTAAGACAATGATGATGTAACGGGTTGAAAAATAAAATATCTCCTGGACGTAAGGCCACCGCAATTCCTTGTTCCGGAAAGCAAAAATAAACTGCAACGTCCATATTTAGCATTGTTTTTTGCTTTTTCATTTCAGTCCCTAATGGAACGTGTGTTACCATTAAACAACTTAAAAATGCATCTTTGTCGGTATGCGAAGGACTAATGTAGTTGCATGAGGTAGCCATACTTGACCACACATTTTTCATGAGCTCCGTAGACTACGATTCTTTTTTTATAAATGATGATTTGTTGCCTGCAATCCATTTCACCTTTTTTAATGTGTCCAAAAAGCCGAAAGGTAAACACATATTTGCAAAATGTAATCCACGGTGTAACATTCTATTGATATGAGTAATCTCAATTTCACATTCAGGAGGTATTTTTTAATTGCATAAACCTGGTTTGTTTCTGTTACAATGTACGCCCATCATAGTATAGTTGGATGACCCATGTAATGTATCCGTTATGTTTAATTCTTCATATAAATTGAACAAATGGATTTTCCCAATACTCTTAGAAATACATGAATTAAAAACTGGATCATCAATACCGGTCAAATAATACATTTTTGTGGACGTAACATTTCTGTTGACCGCATTCTCTAACATAGTGATTTTATTACATTTTTTGTTGAATTTTGTTCGACGATGTTTTCCTCGTGTTTTCAAGACATTATTTTTCGC
>JANMZB010000509.1:0-1069 GCA_031382725.1 Sphingobacteriaceae bacterium
TCTCATTCGTAGAAGTTATTCAGTCTTCCAACAAGCTTTAGAAAAGCCATATTAACGACAATTGATAACACCTGTGTGAATTGTGTGTAGACGCGGTCTGGTGATTAACGACATCTACGGATTACTCTCATATAAGAATCATATCTGTCATCGGTTGTTCAATATGGGCGATGTTAATAAAAATAAAACGTTTGGGAAACAAAAACGTAGTCAAATTCGGAATAAAATTCAACAAGCGAAAATCATCAAGTATAAAATGAGTGACCTAGTATCTGAATACTTCTCCAATACAAAAGTTCAGTCAATATTCATCAACGAAATTTCTCCCGGCGTGAAAGACTCCTGCGTGAACAATTTTGATATATATATTGGCAATTCCAAAGCATTTCGATGCAACAAAAGTATACCAAATGATTACATTTTGGTTCCAACAGAATTTGAGAATTTTCAACAAATGATTACTTCTTTTTTTTTGTAATATATTCATCGACTCTCAAATGGACGAATGAATAAAACAAATTTGTTCCATCGACGATTTGATTATGATCGTCGTCACGGCAAAACAAAGACAAATTAAAGAAAAAAGATCAACAAAGCTTTTCCATGATTCTATAATAGCCAGTGCGATATTCTATCCACAGCAAAATTACAACTACTTAATTCTCATCGGAGTATCCAACAAACTTCATCAAGAGAAAACATTTTCAGGAAATTACGGTATTGGATCTTTCTTACTCTCAACAATAGACGAAATAGGTAAATGCATGTCCTCGAAGTTTTATCCTATCTACTGTCAAGTCTTGAAGAAATCCAAGACGAAGGAATTTTATCGCAAAAATTTTTTCTACAACGTTGCTAAGAACAGTACAGTTTTGAAAACAATTTTGCAAGATCAACCCAACATTGTCATCCAAGATACAAGCAATATGTTGTTATGGTGGAAATCACAAGGACCTATATACAACATTACTGGAGCTTGGGTGGCTAATTTCCCAGATCAAGACGCAGTTATTAAAGAAATATTCAATAGTGGAAGGCATATTTTCTTCGGTGATGATTGTATTAACAA
>JANMZB010000519.1:0-8006 GCA_031382725.1 Sphingobacteriaceae bacterium
CGTTTACTGTTAATAACGCTGAAGCCGGAAAGGCCGCAATACTTGAGCTTGGTAAAGTAGACGACAATGATATTACTTATGTAAATGGCGTTAAAGTTGGCTCCACCGACGGCTTTAACATTCATAGAAAATATATTATTACTCCCGGGATATTAAAAGAAGGCAAAAATGTGGTTGCCGTTCAAGTGGAAGATAATGTAGGTGGAGGCGGATTTCACGGTGATAAAGGGATGAAAATCAATTTTGGGAAACGTGAAGAGTCTATAGCCGGGTTATGGTTGTACAAAATTTTATCCTTAACCGATGCCAATCTGAGTTCTATTTTAGATCCTAACCAATATCCTACTCTTTTATTTAATGCAATGGTTAATCCGCTTGTCCCTTTCGGGATACAAGGTGTAATATGGTACCAGGGGGAATCGAATACAAAAAGGGCCGTTCAATATCGAAAAGCCTTTCCTTTAATGATAACTGACTGGAGGAAGCATTGGAATCAAGGAGATTTCCCATTTTATTTTGTGCAGCTGGCCAGCTTTAATGCAGGAGGAACCACCGACAAAAATGCAGGGTATCAATGGGCAGAATTACGGGAAGCTCAAACGATGACGTTGTCGCTCCCTAATACCAGGATGGCGGTTACTACAGATATCGGCAACCCTAAAGATATTCACCCAAGAAATAAACAAGATGTAGGACTTAGACTTGCCCTGCTTGCGCTTGATAAGACTTATAAAAAGGCGCTGGTAAGCACCGGACCGATGTTCGAGTCGATGAAAATTGAAGGTAACAAGCTGGTTTTATCTTTTTCGAATACCGGAAGCGGCTTAATGACTACCGACAAATTCGGTTATTTAAAAGGTTTTGAAATCGCTGGTGCGGATCGGAAATATGTTTACGCGAAGGCTTTTATCAAAGAAAGCGAGGTAGTAGTTTATTCCGAGGGTGTTACTTCTCCCTTAGCCGTTCGTTTTGGATGGTTTGACGATGCGAGTGAAAATAATCTGTTTAACAAAGATGGTTTGCCTGCTAGTCCGTTTACAACGGATACCTGGGATCGGGTAACCGCAAATGAAAAATATCAGATAAAATAGAGACTCATTTAACTTCTGATGAATTAGCGGGTGTAGTAATCTCTAAGGGTAACATTGAAATGCTTTTGAAGTATAAGCATCTAAATGTTAGATTTAGCTTTTATTCATTGTCGGCGATTTGCTGCGAATGAAAACACACTACAACTTAAAATATGCATATCTCTAGTTATAAGAAACTGTTTATTAAAAGCATTTCACAACGACTTGCTTTTTTATTGTTTTTAACCCTCATCTGTGTAAATCCTATCAAAGCAAAAAAGCTCGATAAAATAGATTGGGCTCAATTTTTAGCCAGACACGATTTAAAGTGGACACGGCTTTCAACTGATTGGTACAGCGGAGCATTTATTGGTAATGGCGAGTTGGGAGCCATGATATACCAGGAGAATGATAACTCACTTCGCTGGGACATTGGAAGAAGCGATGTAACCGATCATCGCGACTACCATGATGTGGAATGGGGAAAGGCCCGTTTACCAATTGGTAAAATGCTTTTAAAGGCGCAGGGGAAGATTGTTAAAGCAACCATGCAACTGGATCTTTATAACGCTGAAGCAAGGGGAACAATCACTACGGAGAAAGGAAGCATAAGCTGGCGGTCATTCGTATCGAACAATCCTGATGTTATTATAACCGAGTTGACGGAAACTGGCGCTGAAAAAGCGCAATGGGAGTTTGTTCCTGAAGTTTCGAAGTCGCCAAGATTTGGTTTTTACTCGTATGAAAAAAGGGCAAATGTTTACAGTTCGTGGCTAAGAAGCGACTATCACCCAAATCCTGAGTTCCTGCAAAAATCAATACAAGGAATTAATACCGTTCAACAGTCTATTGAAGTAGGTGGTGGCTACACCACTGCCTGGAAAGTTGCCGAGCCAGAGACAAGTCGTTCCAAAACCCTGTATTTAACTGTTGGTTATTCATATTCAGAAAACTCTCATTCAACACAAGCGGTTAAACGAATTGAGGAGGCAGGAAAGGTGCGAGTAAAAAAGTTTGAATACACTCATCGTAAATGGTGGCATTCCTACTACTCCCAATCATTTTTATCAATACCCGAAACTCGTTTGGAAAGTTTTTACTGGATCCAGCAGTATAAACTTGCTTCTGCAACCAGAAAAGATAAACAGGTTTTAGACCTGATGGGGCCATGGTATAAAAAAACACCCTGGCCGGCACTTTGGTGGAACCTTAATGTTCAGCTAAGTTATTCACCGGTTTATGCATCGAATCGATTAGAGTTAGGTGAATCATTAATCAGCACTATTGATGCAAATGTTCAGAACCTGATTAATAACGTGCCGGAGAAATATCGTCATGACGCCGCTGGTATTAGCCGGATAAGCGGTTATGACATGAAAGCTCCTCTTGATGTAGAAAATATGGGCCTACATCAGCGGTTCAGAGAAGCCGGAAACCTTACCTGGATTTTGCATAATTATTGGATGCAATGCAAATATTCGGCTAATAACAAACGAATGGCGGAAAACTTATTTCCGCTGTTAAAGCGCAGCATTAATTATTATCGCCATTTGCTTAAAGCCGATAAAGACGGTAAGCTGCATTTGCCGCCGACATATTCACCTGAGTATGTTCCGGTTGCTGCTGATGCAGATTGTAATTATGATTTATCCTTGCTAAGATGGGGCTGCAAAACGCTAATTGAACTAAACGACAAATACAGTTTAAACGATCCGTTAGCAGCCGATTGGAAGAATATATTATTGAATTTAACAGACTATCCTCAGGATGATGCAACTGGCTTGCACATCGGTTTAGACAGACCTTTGAAATTTTCTCAACGTCATTATTCGCATTTACTGATGATTTACCCGCTTCGTGTTTTGAAGCCAGATAATACAGCAAACACGCAGCTGATCGAACGCTCATTATCTCACTGGACTGGATTAAAAGGTGCATTACAGGGTTACACCTATACCGGTGCAGCGTCGATTTCGGCATTGCTGCATAAAGGGAATGACGCGGTAACTTATCTAAATGGTTTGCTCGATAATTATATTCCCTCCAATACCTTGTATCGCGAAATGGGTCCTGTTATTGAAACTCCTCTATCCGCGGTAGCATCAGTTAATGAGATGGTGCTGCAAAGCTACGATGGAGAAATTCAGGTTTTTCCTGCGGTGCCAGAAGCATGGAAAGAAGTAAGCTATCGTGATTTAAGAACTGAAGGCGCTTTCCTGGTGACGGCTAAAAGAGCGGGTGGTAAAGCGGTTTATGTAAAAATTCAAAGCCTGGCGGGTGGTTCCTTTAAACTAACCATTGGTTCTCCGGAGCTGGAATATCAAGTAAAGAAAACCTCAGGCGCTAAAGCCACTAAAAGCAATAATGGAAGTTGGGATATTTTCATACCTAAAGGAAAATCGATCGAGTTTTTAAGTAGCACAGATGATAAGGTTATTAAACCTGTAGCTCCGCAACAGGATAAGCTAAATTATTATGGTTTGCGTTAGAGATACCATAAATACTTCTTTGAACTTGTAATATTGCATAAACTAATAAAAATGTATAAATCTTTAATCGCAGCCGTTGGTCTTTTAATATCGATGAATACCTTAGCCCAGGAAGTAAGGCCACTCTATACTGGCAAAGTGCCTAACGCTATTGCGAGTAACGAACCTGAAAGTAAAACAGTTACAGATGGCGGGCATCTTCGTTATAGCAAAGTTCAGGCGCCAACTATCGAGATTTACCTGCCAAAAAAATCTAAATCTACCGGAGCTGCAGTTGTTATAGTGCCGGGCGGTGCATACGGATTTGTTTCGTATACAAATGAGGGAACTGATGTTGCCAAAGCATTTAATAACATAGGCGTTGCGGCTTTTATATTAAAGTATCGTTTGCCTTCGGATAAGTTGATGGTAGATAAAACAATTGGTCCTTTACAGGATGCTCAAAAAGCCATTAAAGTTGTGAGAATGGGCGCTAAAGCCTGGGGCATTGATACCGCGAAAGTTGGTATTATCGGGTTTTCTGCGGGTGGGCATTTAGCTTCAACCGCCGGAACACATTTTAATAAGGCGGTGATTGATAACCCTGAAAAAATCAATTTGAAACCCAGCTTTATGATTTTGGTTTTTCCTGTTATCAGTTTTAAAAATGATCTCACCCATTTAGGTTCAAGAAATAACCTTATTGGAATGTCGCCAAACCCGACCATAATATCCCATTACTCTAATGAGCTGCAGGTAACTGCTCAAACTCCACCTACCATGTTGATTCATACAGCAGATGATGAAACTGTAAAGGTTGAAAATAGCCTTCGATTTTATGAAGCACTGCTGAACTGCAAAGTGCCTACAGAAATGCATCTCTATCATAAAGGAGGACATGGGTTTGGGCTTAAAAATAGACATAGCCACGATAACTTGATAGACAGGATCCAAAACTGGCTCAAAACAGCTAAATTTATTCCTAGTAAGTAATCGAGAATAAATATTGGAATGTCTATTTGACCTTATCCCCCTTGGTTTTTTGTCCTCCCTGTAAAAGGGTTAAAGAAGTCACCTTTCCAGACTCATCTTTTGTAAATTCTATTTGAGCATCAACAATCTTCAGGAAAAAATAATCTTCTTTTTGTGGGAACAGTTGCGCTTTTTGCTGACCTGTAGCCTGCCCAAACAGTTTGCCATCTTCCAAAAAGACAGTGATTGTAAATTGGGGAGCGAGTTCATAAACGCCAATGTATTTGCTTAAGGCATCAGGGCTAAGAAATGCTTCTTTTCTGACTTCCGGCGAAGTATATGGCTTATCATACAAAATCGCTAAAGCATCGTCAGAAATTTTCTTAAGATTAGGGTTGCTCGTATTATTTAATAGGACAATCAAAATATCATCCTGCGGTACACTGACCATATGAGCGTTGAAGCCAAATATTCCGCCCCCATGAGAAGTGATTTTTTTTCCGTTTAAGGTATCAATAGACCATCCATAGCCATATTTATTTTTGTAAGGTGTCCAGGCTTTTTCAATCGAGGTTTTTCTAATAACCTTCTCACTTTGTAAGCCTTTGTGCCATTGATAGAGGTCGTTAGTTGTACTGTAAATTGCACCTGCTGCATAAGATACTGATGAATCAACTACAGGTGCTTCCTTAGATTCTTGCCCAGCAATTATTTCATAGCCTTGCGCTTTGTGAGGATTGGTGCTATGAGCGAAATCAAACCCGCTGGACGACATTTTTAAAGGTTTAAATATTATTTCACTGACATATTGTTCGTACGGCTTTTTACTTGTTTTTTCAATAATATAACCGAGCAACATATAATTAGAATTACTGTAGCTGAATTTGCTTCCGGGAGAAGACTTCAACGGTTTGTTTCTAAACAAGGCAAGCATGCTATCCTGAATAATAGGTTTTACTGCCTTGGTCTGCATAAAAACAGGGTCATTGGTATAGTTGTAAATTCCAGAAGTATGAGTCAGTAAATGTTCAATAGTGATACTGTCGCCTTTCGGATAACCAGGGAAGTATTTGCTTAGCTTATCCTGCACTTTGAGCTTACCGTCTTCCTGTAGTTTAAGAATTGCAGTTGCAGTAAATTGCTTGGTTAAAGAGCCAATTTGAAAAATAGTAGCAGGCGTATTCATCACACTATCTTTTACACTCTTAAAGCCATAGCCTTTGTTTAACAAAAGCTTTCCACTTCTGGAAATCAATACGGTACCATTAAACTTATTTGTGTTGGAATAAGCCTCAAAAAGTTGCTGTAATTTTTCCTCCTTGGTTTGTCCGTATAATAACGTGGAGCTGACAATAAAGGTAATGATCAATAGATGTTTCATAGTATAAAGTTAGCAACCTGAACTTAATTGGGGCAGAGCATTCGCGAAGAATGCTTTTAGGAATTATATAACAAAACCATCTCAATTTTCAAGGGTTATACATTCAAAATAAACCTTATGAATACTCCTGAAAATACATCAAAAAATCCTTCCCTTACATCCGGAACACATTTAAGTTATTGGACCGACTCTGTCGAGCCGCTGAAGTTTAGCACTTTAGAGAATGAGATCACTGCTGATGTTGTGGTAGTAGGTGCCGGTATTTCCGGCATATCTGTAGCGTATAATTTAGCGAAATCCGGGAAGGAAGTAATTGTGTTGGAAGATGGTTACGTTGGAAGCGGTGAGACCGGCCGGACAACTGCGCATTTGGTTAATGCTTTGGATGATTTTTACACTTACATCGAAAAATACCATGGCGAACACGGGGCGAGGTTAGCAGCCGAAAGCCATACGGAAGCGATAAATTTTATTGAAAGAGTAGCTCAATCTGAAGGGATAGACTGTGATTTTGAGAGACTGGATGGCTATCTCTATCTTCATCATACCGATGAAAAGAAAACCTTAGAGGAGGAACTTGAAGCTACTAATCGATATGGGATTAACACCGCACTTCTGGAAAATATACCTGGCTTAGCTGGTGTCAAAAGTGTTTGTCTTCACTATCCCAACCAGGCACAGTTTCATCCTATGAAATATTTGAAGGGTTTGACTGAGGCATTTACAAAACTGGGCGGTAAAATTTATACCGAAACTCATGTGAACGACATCAAAGAAAATGAACTAAAAGCCAACGGGTTCACTGTTAAAGCAAACCATATCGTGGTAGCAACCAATTCTCCGGTTAACAACACAGTGACCATGCATACCAAGCAATATCCCTACAGAACTTATGTGGTGGGTGTGAAAATTCCAAAAGATACTGTTAAATATGCTTTGTGGTGGGATACCGGCGATCATGAGTCTAAATGGATTAATATGCCTTATAAATACACGCGTTTGCAAAATCTGGATAATGAATTTGACCTTATTATTTGCGGAGGTGAAGATCATAAAACCGGTCAGGCGGATGATGAAGGTATCTTAGAAGAAGATCGCTACAACGCGCTTATTCAATTCGTAAAAAGCAATTTTCCGTCTTCGCAGGAAGTCGTTTATAAATGGTCGGGTCAGGTATTAGAGCCACTTGATGCGATGGCTTATATTGGAAAAAATCCGGGCAACGATCGTGTTTATATCGCTACTGGAGATTCCGGTAACGGTATGACGCACGGAACAATTGCAGGTATGCTTATCAGCGATTTGATCAATGGCAAGGAAAATCCCTGGGCTAAATTGTATGATCCTTCTCGTATCACACTGAAAGTGACGGGTGATTATTTGAAAGAAGCCGGAAATATGGCAGCCCAATATGCCGACCTGGTAACAGGCGGCGACGTAGATTCTGTGAACGAGGTTAAAAACGGCGAAGGAGCGATTGTCAGAGAGGGCGTTAAGAAAGTGGCGGTATATCGGGATGAATCCGGAGAATTACACTCTTACACAGCAATCTGTCCGCATTTAGGATGCGTTGTTCAATGGAACGCTGATGAAAAATCATTCGATTGCCCTTGCCATGGTTCCCGGTTTACCTGCAAAGGGGAAGTAATAAATGGGCCTGCGGTTAGTGATTTGGAAAAGGTGGGGTTTAAAAAAGATTAAGGATATAAATAAAACGCTAATCTCTCCGCTGAATGTAAGAACCACCCCCAACCCCCGCCAGCAGGGGACAGCAAAGCGCTTTAAATAAGGTGCTAAAATTTTACTTAGTAATATCTTGAGTTTGCGATAGGCTCCCAGTATCCCCTGCTGGTGGGGGAATTAAAGGGGGGGTTAGAACAAGGTCGACTCCATTTCCTAAGGCTGGCGCATGCGTGTCGCGTGTGCATTAGGAGCATTTTAGGATTTTTTTTGAGCACACGCGACACGCGTGCGCTCAATGTCATTAAGTTAAGGGATTTTCATATGCTATCTTTCTGATTTTTAGTCACTATGGGTTTCATTTTGTTTCTGTATTTACCAACTTCTCTTTTGTTGGCTCTGTTATTTCGTATAGGAACAGTATTTTTAAGAAAC
>JANMZB010000525.1:0-1381 GCA_031382725.1 Sphingobacteriaceae bacterium
GGAATGGTAGCCAAAATTCTCGGAACCAAAAAGCCGGTGCTTGGAATCTGCGTGGGAATGCAATTGCTAACCGAATCATCTGAAGAAGGAAATTCAACACTTTTAGGAATTGCATCTGTCAAAACTCGTCTTTTTTCAGAAAAGTTAAAACTTAAGGTACCGCATACGGGTTGGAACAAAGTTAGCTCAACTATTGATAATGAATTATTTAGGGGATTATTACCGGAAACTCACTTCTATTTTGTGCATTCCTTTTTTATAGAATTTAATCCTAATTTTACAATCGCTTCGGCCGACTATGGAATTAAGTTTTCGGCCGCGTTACAAAAAGACAATTATTACGGTGTTCAGTTCCATCCCGAGAAATCGGGCGAAGCTGGAGAGCAGATATTAAAAAACTTTTCATTAATAAAAGAAAACTATGTACATAATTCCGGCGATTGATATTCTTGATAAGAAAGTTGTTCGATTAAGAGAGGGAGATTACGCTCAAATAACATCATACGATGTTACTCTTGAAGAAATGATAGAAACCTATCAATCTAATGGTACCGAGTTTGTTCATATAATTGACCTTAATGGTGCTAAAGGTGATTTTAGCAATCAGGAGTATCTTTTCAACATTATCGATAAAACTGAAATGAAAGTTCAATACGGTGGCGGTGTGAGAAGTATTGAAAAAGTTAAAGAACTTATCGATTCCGGAATTCACCGTGTTATTGTGGGAACCCAAGCCTTAACCAACCCTGATTTTCTTCCAGCTTTAAGCGAAACCCTTTGCGGAAAAGAACAGTGCTCTGATCAGATTGTAGTGGCGATTGATGTACTGGATGAGGTGATCAAATATTCAGGATGGATGGAAAGCTCGCCTATCAAATTAATGGATTATGTGGATCGCTGCCTTAACCTTGGGTTCTTCAGATTTTTATGTACAGACATTAATAAAGACGGAAAATTAGGTGGTGCAGGAATCGACCTTTACAAAAAGCTCTTAGATCACTCTCCTTTTATTAAACTTATTGCTTCCGGGGGTATTAGCAACATGAGTGATATTGAGGGATTGAATGATATTAAAGTTGAAGCTTGTGTAGTGGGGAAAGCGATATACGAAGGGCATATTTCTATTGAAGAGATTAAAGACTGGAATTTAAAGTCGCTGATATCATTCTAAGCACCTCTACCCCTATCCCCTAAAGGGGGAATAGAAACGCTAATTGCAAACGAAATAGGCTCTAATTTCCCTAAAGTGAAATTTCACCGCTAATGTCAAAGCAAAAAATGTTTCATGGGGCAAGTAACTTGATTTTCGAGAATGCTGGAAAATTAAGAAATAACATGACGACTGCTGAGTTGTTGCTTTGGGGATATTTGAAAGGGAATC
>JANMZB010000541.1:0-1082 GCA_031382725.1 Sphingobacteriaceae bacterium
CTCAAGAATTACCCATAGATGCAGAAACTCAAAAAATAACTATTACAGAAGTAGTCACCACAGATGGAGTGTCGAAAGATGAACTCTACAAACGTGCCGCAGAATGGTCCAAAAAATATGTAAAAGTTTTAGACAATAAGGCGGAAGGCAAATACACTTCAAAGGCTAGCATCAAAAGCAAATATCCTGCGCCCATGAAGGGCTATTTCCACGATGGGGAGCTCAATGCTATAGTTTCTATCTCCTGCAAAGAGGGCAAATACAAATATGAGATTACAGATCTCACGCATACCTCGACACGAGGCAATGGTGGCAAGCTGGAAAACAAAGTTCCTGAATGCGGCAAATATACCCTTACTCTTGAAGGCTGGGCAGCTATCAGGGCTCAGGCCAAAACAGAATTTCCCAAATTAGTAGAATCTCTAAAAGCTGCAATGGCCAAGGCCTCCCCTGCTTCAGCCGCCAAAACCAAGGAGGACTGGTAAGACTTACTTAGTTTTCCGCACTGGTACCATAAGACTATTTGAAAACATTCGTGCATTCGAGGTGAAAAAAGGGTACTTTTGTAAAAAATTTAGCATTCATGATTAGTACTAGCAACGTAACACTAAGGTATGGCAAGCGCACCTTGTTTGAGGAAGTAAATATAAAATTTACAGCAGGTAACTGCTACGGTCTTATTGGCGCCAATGGAGCCGGCAAGTCTACCTTTTTAAAGATTCTTTCAGGAGATATTGAGCCCAACTCGGGATCCGTTATCATTTCTCCCAATGAGCGACTTACTTTTTTGAAGCAAAATCATTTCGAATTTGACGAGTATCAAGTATTGCAAACGGTAATGATGGGGCACAAAAAGCTCTATGCCGTAATGCAGGAAAAAGATGCCATTTATAGCAAAGAAGATTTCTCAGAAGCCGATGGAATAAGGGCTTCAGACCTCGAAAGCGAGTTTGCAGATATGAATGGTTGGAATGCCGAGTCGGAGGCAGCTGAATTGCTAAGTGGTCTTGGCGTGAGCGAATCCATACATTACTCGACCATGAAAGATGTAGATGCGCAAGACAAGGTACGAATACTTTTGG
>JANMZB010000922.1:0-1606 GCA_031382725.1 Sphingobacteriaceae bacterium
ATTTTACGATGCCAATGACGATAGTATTAATCATGGACCCTTTGATCAGTATGGGGAGGATCGATATCGAACAGTTGCCATCCACAACACTAGCTGTGAATCAGAATTCTTTGATGCTGTTGAGTTTCTAGATTACGACGATATGGTTGACGATTTGCTTGACTTATGGCAACCTGAACATGTTTGTAATACATTTGGTTCCAACCGCAAACCGGATATCAATTTGCTTCGTCCGTTGTTTGGCTGGGCTCCGTCCGAGACGATTAAGCGCACTTTTTCAGTAACTACGCAATTTGCTCGTGGCCGCGTCTCAGATACTTTGAAGCAGCACTGACGATCTCGTTTCCCGGCATGTAATGTGAAACGTCGCAATGAACCGGCTGCTACAGAAACCGTGTTTAGTGATACTCCGGCAGTTGACATTGGTTTTACAGCTGCTTAAATCTTTGTTGGTCGGCATTCGCTTGTTGCCGACGCATATGGACTGAAAACGGATAAAGCGTTTGTCAACACCTTGGAAGATAACATACGCAATCGGGGAGCTATGGATAAGTTGATCAGTGATTGTGCTAAAGCCGAGATGAGCTCACGCGTCAAGGACATCCTGCGCGCTTTGATTATTGAATCATGGCATAGTGAACCTTACCATCAGAATCAAAACTTTGCGGAAAACCGTTACAACACAATCAAAGCTGCTACCAATCGTGTCCTGAATCTGTCTGGTGCTCCCGCAAACACATGGTTACTTGCCTTGACATATGTTTGTTTGTTGCTGAATCACCTTGCCAGTCCTGCACTGGGATGGATTCCACCAAATCAAAAGTTGACTGGTCAGACTCAAGATATCTCCATGTTCTTGCATTTTTCGTTTTATGAGCCCGTGTATTATCACTCATATTCCGATACATTTCCTTCTGCATCCAATGAGGAACAAGGCTGGTGGGTTGGTATTGCAATGCATGTTGGTGATGTTTTAACGTACAAAAATTAAACCAAGCACCACAAAGTTATCTATCGCTCTGCTCTTCGAACGGCTATGAATCCTGGGTCACGTAATCGTCGTGTTTCAACCACTGAAGGGGAGATATCATCCAACCACACAAGTGATAAGCTATTCATTTTCTCAAATTCGGATTCTCAGATGTCGGTTGATGGTTCATGTGATAGAAAAACGACAATGATTACCATTGATCCTAAAGAATTGATTGGTCGAACATTCCTAAAAGAGACTGAAGAAGATGGACAGCGTTTTTGAGCAAAGGTTGTACAGGCTATCATTGACAAAGAAGGCACCAGGATCCGCAGTACACTAAATTTCTTTGTGAAGTTGATGGTGATGTTTCAGACGAAATACTTACTTACAATGAAATAAAAGATTACATCGAAAAGGACAACAATGATCTTGAAAGTGATACCGAACAAGTCTACAAATTCCGTCGGCTTAGTTCACACCAAGGACCCCTTCGAACATCAGATAAGGATTACAAAGGATCAACGTACAACATCCTGGTTGAGTGGGAGACTGGAGAGACAACCTATGAGCCCCTTGATTTGATTGCAAAGGATGACCCCGTTTCATGCGCTGAGTATGCCAACAAGAACGGCC
>JANMZB010000567.1:0-1133 GCA_031382725.1 Sphingobacteriaceae bacterium
TATCAATTTTACATTGTGGTTCGAATCGCGGATACCATCGACATACGACCAGACAGTTTCATTTTTTGATTTTTTCCCCCTGCACAACTAAATATAAGTCGATAATCAGTCTTTGAGATAATATTGTGAAATAAATACCAATATATATCAAATGTTCCAAGATACATAGAAATATACAACCTATCATTTGAAAGATTTCTAGTAAAGCAGTCAAAGATGTACTGTATATATGAAATTTTTTATTGATGCTACTAATATGGATTGGTAAATCAAGTATGCTGCATTTAAAAGCTGTATAGTTGAAATCACAATAGTGCCATATTACAATAAAATACAAGTAGGGTATATAGTCTAGTGCATGTTTATAATAAGTAACTAACATAAATCCTTATAATTGGTAGAATATCAACCAATCCAGTATGTTTCACTTAAATGACTGTTTAGTAATTAAGAGAATGTCCTAATGAACATAAACCGTTTGTATAAATTATTCTTATACATTTACATCTCATGTCAGTTGAGTAATTGTCATTATTACTTGTTTGTAATTTAAACAATCACCTATATCTTGTAAGTGATGATATTATAAAAACACATATAAATTACATTTTTTCATATGGTGTGCACTTGGGAAAATGTTTTAAAGAACACAAACATTTGTAAAGGAGATTCTGATGCATTTACATCTCCTGTTACGAGAAAAATTTGTCTTGATTACTTGTTGAAATTCAATTTACAATCACATGTCTCTCCTACATTATGACATTGCTGCCTATTTGACAATTATTCCTTTTTTTGTAATCAATTTACAATCACATTTCTCTCCTATATTCTCACATTTCATTTCCGAATATTCAAATATAATCGGTTTCTGAGTAATGATATGTACTTGGGAGAATGTTTTGATGAGCATAGAGTGTTTGTAAATTATATTCTATTGCATTTACATCTCCTGTGAGCTGAATAATGTTCATTGTTACTTGATAAAATTCAATTTACAATCACATGTATCTCCTATATTCTGACATTGCATATCCGAATATTCACATATTAACTTCTTCTGAGTTATGGTACGTACTTCGGAGAATGTTTTGACAATCAACATGCGGTAACAAATTGAATATATAACATCT
>JANMZB010000576.1:0-1146 GCA_031382725.1 Sphingobacteriaceae bacterium
ACATATATTAAAGCACAATTAACCAATACTTGTGATACAAAAACAATACACCCACCCGAAATAAGAATCATTTTCAACTCTGATTTTTCTATCCTGAATTGACCTCTTAAGAAAAAAAAGGCACAAATCACCAAACCAGAAATAATTTGGCGGCCACCTAAAAATAGCAAAGGAGGAATGCTTTCTAAACCAATCCCTATGGCCAAATAAGATCCTCCCCAAATGATACAAATAGCGGTTAAGGCAAAATTGGCTTTGAATGTATCGTTAAATTGCATTCTATATTATTATCAAAAGCTATGTTAGTACATATTGGGATGTTGTAATCTTGCCATGCAGCCTCTGATTTAGAACACGCCGTATTTGGCCCACACATCGCGGATGCCCATGCCGTCTATAAGATCTTGGCGCGCGCCTTCCTCTAGCTTACGCTTGCTCTTTACAAGTTCCGCGGCATCCCTAACTGCAGCGCGCGGCACTACGACAATACCGTCCATGTCGGCCACCACCAGATCGCCTGGGGTGACATAAACACCACCGACAAAAGCCGCGCTGCCATGAGCGGAAACAATCGCACGGGCATAGGTGTCAAGTGGCGTGTAACCCCGAGCGAAGGTTGGGAACCCAAGCTCACGAATCTGACGCGCATCTCGTACGAGCCCATCCACAATAACGCCTCGCGCGCCACGACCGATAGCTCCGCACGAGAACAGTTCACCCCAGGAAGCCACGCGAAGCCCTGGCTCTACCGCAAACATCGGCACGTCTCCGGGTTCTAGACTATCAAGCGCGCTCATCTCTCCATCGTAGGGACGCTCGGGGTCGGATGTATCAGCCATGACAAGCACGGGCTTGGCCCAGCCGATCACCACGGCTTCATCCCACAAGGGTCGGATCGCGGGATCTAAAGCTTGTGCTTGTTGCCTCAAGCCCAATTTATCAAGCGCATCCGATACGATTGCAGACGTTGCACCGCGAAATTCGTCGAGAATATCCATATTAAGCCATGTTGAATTGTTGATAACTTTTTATTTTCTCTTAATGTACATTTACTAGACACTAGTATTCTCTTTAATCTCCGAGCATCCAGCCAGACATAAGCCCGCGCGGAAGTTCAGGTTCACGTTCGCCGGGCAGCTTGCGAAG
>JANMZB010000605.1:0-5099 GCA_031382725.1 Sphingobacteriaceae bacterium
ATATTGCAAGCCCTCTTTGATGTCATTCCAGAGATGAAAACTATCGCGGTGTAAATCCTCTTTGGTTTCTCCTGTTTTCAATAAAATTAAGATGAGTCAGCATAACTCCTTTCGGGATGCCGGTAGTACCAGAAGTGTAGATTAAGGAAGATAAATCGGTTGGTATAACGCATTCTCGCGCCATATTAATTGCGGCCTCATGTTCCTGGTAGCAATTCCTCCCTTCTTCTATAAGTGCAGTTAAAGAGATAACTCCGGCCTGTATATTGGTGACCTGTATATGCTTTTTGTAATCTTCAAAAACCGGAATAATGCGAATCAACTCAGGACAGTTGTTCGCGATTTTTAAGATCTTTTTAAGGAGAAAGGGATTGCCGATTAACAGCGTTTTTACTCCGGCATCATTTAGAATATATTCAATTTCAGCCTCAGTAAGGGTGGGATAGATCGAAACATTAACTGCGCCTATTTGCTGTAGTGCCTGATCGTAATAAATATATTCTGGTGAGTTTTCTATTATAAAGCCAATACGGTCGACTTTTTTGATGCCAATTTCAAGGAAGTAAGCTGAAATTGCATCGGCGTTATTAAGAACCTGCTTGTAACTAATGTCTTCCCACGTATTTCCTTTTTTCTCTGATAAAAAAGTATGATCTGCTGGATGAATATTTTTAACGACATTGCGTAATAGCTTGGGAATTGTATTGCATTCGGCTGGTAGGTTCATACTGATTGCTGTTTAAGCAAGTATACAGTTTTGCTTTAAACAGAAAAAGGGGCGAAAGCCCCTTTTTGTTGTAAGTTCTATATAGTTTATACAGAAAAACTCTCTCCGCAGCCACAAGTGCGACTTGCATTTGGATTATGAAAGTTAAATCCTTTTCCGTTTAAACCATCCGAAAAATCTAATTCTGTGCCGGCAAGGTATAAAAACGACTTCATGTCGAGAGCCATTTTTACTCCTTTGTCTTCAAAGAACTGATCGCCGGGTTTTTCTTCATTATCAAAATCAAGTTTGTAAGATAAACCTGAACAACCACCTCCCTGCACAGATACTCTTAGAAAATAAGTATTATCTAAACCTGAGCCTTCGACCAGTTCGGCAACTTTCTCCTTTGCTTTATCTGTTACTGTAACCATATTTTAAGATTTAAGAAGTGAGAGTCAAGAAGCAAAAGCCTGTCTGATGTCTTACTTCTTGTCTCTAGCTTCTAGTTTCTAACCTAGTGATGCGATTTCTCAACAACCAATGCTTCTAAGCCATTCTTAGTACGATAGTCGTTAATTGCGGCTTTGATGGCATCTTCTGCAAGCACTGAACAATGGATTTTAACGGGTGGCAATGCTAGTTCTTCAACAATATCCATATTGTCGATAGACATGGCATCATCAATGCTTTTTCCCTTTAACCATTCTGTTGCTAAAGAAGAAGATGCAATCGCAGACCCACAACCAAAAGTTTTAAATTTTGCGTCAGTAATTACATTGTTTGCGTCTACTTCAATTTGAAGGCGCATTACGTCTCCACATTCCGGAGCTCCAACTAAACCTGTACCAACATTAGTTCTGCTTTTATCAAGCGTTCCAACGTTTCTTGGATTAGTGTAATGATCAATAACTTTATCTGAATAAGCCATAGCTTTTGTTTTATTTACGATTTATTTATTTGCGATTTACGATTTCAAGCGCCATAAATCCTTTGTCTTTTATTTTAGCCATCATTCCGGCTATGCGTCTTACATCCCCCTTCAGGGGGCCAGGGGCCTAATGCTCCACCCACTCAACCTTATCCAAATCAATTCCTTCTTTAAACATTTCCCATAACGGAGAAAGGTCGCGAAGGTGATTTACTGCTTTTTTCGTTTGCTCAATTGCAAAATCTACTTCTTCTTCGGTTGTGAACCTTCCCAATCCAAAACGTATCGAAGAGTGTGCCAAATCATCAGATAAGCCCAAGCTTTTTAATACATAAGAAGGCTCTAACGATGCCGAGGTACAAGCCGAACCGGATGATACAGCCATATCTTTCATAGCCATCATTAATCCTTCACCTTCAACATATTTAAAAGAGATATTGGCAACGTGCGGAAGTCTGTATTCGCTATTTCCGTTAACATAACTTTCTTCAAGAACAGTTAGTGCGCTTTCTAATTTATCGCGTAAAGCGGATAAACGTATAGCTTCGTTAGCCATTTCCAGATTGCAAAGTTCGCAAGCCTTACCAAATCCAACAATTCCGGGAACGTTTAATGTGCCGGAACGCATTCCACGCTCATGACCGCCACCATCCATCTGAGCGGTAACTTTAACTCTTGGATTTTTTCTGCGTACATATAAAGCACCAACACCTTTTGGTCCGTACATTTTATGTGCAGAAAAAGCCAGAAGATCAATTCCGTCGGCAATCACATCAACCGGAATTTTACCAACAGCTTGTGTAGCATCAGTGAAAAATAGAGCTCCATGTTTATGAGCAATAGCAGAAATTTCTTTGATAGGCTGAATTACACCAATTTCGTTGTTACCATACATGATGGAAACTAAAATAGTTTTATCAGTTATTGCATTTTCAAGGGCCTCAAGATCAACTAAGCCGTCTGGTTTAACCTGAAGATAAGTTATTTCAGCTCCAAGTTTTTCAAGATGTTTACAAGCATCTAAAACCGCTTTATGCTCCGTGGTGCAAGTGATAATGTGGTTACCCTTATCCTTATACATTTCGAAAACACCCTTTAAAGCAAGATTATTTGCTTCGGTTGCACCGGAAGTAAAGATGATCTCCTTCTCACTTGCACCAATTAATTTTGCTACTTGTTCACGTGCGTAATCAATGCCTTCTTCAGCAGCCCAACCAAAAGGATGATTTCTGCTTGCTGCATTACCAAATTTCTCAGTGAAATAAGGTATCATCGCTTCAAGTACCCTAGGGTCCATTGGAGTGGTAGCATTGTTATCTAAATATATTGGGAGTTTCATACCTTTAAAACAATAATATTAATACAAAGATAAGAAAGTTTTAGAGCAAGGCAGGGCGTAAAACCTTTTTAATATAAACAAAGAGTCATATTTGCTTAACATACATGGATAAAATAGAGCATATTGGAATAGCGGTAAAGAGTCTTGATAAAGCATCTGTTATCTACGAACAGCTATTGGGCGTAAAGAGTTATAAGCGTGAAAATGTTATTTCCGAGAACGTAATTACTGAGTTTTTTAAAGTCGGAGATGAGAAAATAGAACTACTGGAAGCTACTTCTGCGGAAAGCGCGATTGCAAAATTTATTGAAAAACGAGGGGAAGGCATCCATCATATTGCTTTTAATGTTGCTGATATTTATAGTGAAATGCTTCGATTAAAATCGGAAGGATTTACACTTCTTTCAAACGAACCAAAGCAGGGTGCTGATAATAAGCTGGTTTGCTTTGTACACCCAAAAGATACACATGGGGTGTTAATAGAGCTTTGTCAGGATGTTTAAGATATTTTAAACTAAAATTAAATTCTGTTTGATAATACCTTTTTTGTGTATATATTTGCGCCTCTTAAAAAGGAATGAACCATGAAGGCTGATTTGCATCCAAAAAATTATAGATTGGTAGTTTTTAAAGACTTGTCTAACGACTATTCTTTTCTGACAAAATCTTGCATAGAATCTAAAGAAACTATCACGTATGAAGATGGTAACGAATATCCACTTATCAAACTGGAGATTTCACACACATCTCACCCGTTTTATACTGGTAAAATGAAGCTTGTAGATACAGCTGGTCGTATCGATAAGTTCCGTTCACGTTACAACAAGAAATAATAAATTCTTAAAATATATTGAAAGTCCCGGTATACGCCGGGACTTTTTTTATTTTTGCCCGTATGAGTATTGTTCTTTTTGATGATTCTGCCAGAGAAAGCTTACTTCCTTTAACTTTTACACGCCCTGTTGCAACTCTGCGGGTAGGTATTTTAACAATCGACGAAAAATGGGAAAAGCATTTAAAGGCCACAGCATCATATCTTACTGCAGAATATTTGCAGACGAAATTTCCCTGCACAGATCAATCACCCAACATATTTATTAATGGTTCTATTTGTCCGAACAAGGCTTTATTAGATGCTATTGATCAATTAAATGATGGGGAAGTATTGGTAAACAATGAAATTTTAATTGCAGCTAAAGCAACCCATATTAATCCATCAAATTTTTTTACTGAACTTTCTAATTTAAAAAAGATAGAGTTTAGCGCACCATATACGCGCATCGTTTATCCGGAAGATATCTTCAAGCTTAACGATTCTGAATTAAGAGAGGATTATACACTTTTAACTGCCGGTCGCACATCATCGGCATTGAGCAGCAGCAATACTATTTTAGGCGATAACATGTTTGTTGAAGAAGGCGCTGTTGCGGAATGCTCGGTTTTTAATACCAAAGACGGGCCAATTTACCTGGGTAAAGACTCTGAGGTTTGGGAAGGTTCATTAATTCGCGGCTCTTTTGCCTTATGTGATAACTCACAGGTAAAAATGGGTGCTAAAATTTATGGTAAAACAACCATTGGTCCTTTTTGCCGTGTAGGAGGAGAGATTAACAATTCGGTTATCCAGAGCTATTCCTCTAAAGGTCATGAAGGGTATTTAGGAAATGCGGTTTTGGGAGAATGGTGTAATATTGGTGCGGACAGTAATAACTCTAACCTTAAAAATAACTATGCCGAGGTTAAACTTTGGGATTATAATAAACGAAACTTCAGAAAAACAGGGATGCAGTTTTGCGGCCTTATCATGGCCGATCATGCAAAGTGCGGCATAAATACTATGTTTAATACCGGTACAGTGGTTGGTGTAAGTGCTAATGTTTTCGGAGCGGGTTATCCACGGAATTTTATACCGGATTTTGCCTGGGGTGGTGCTCAGGGCTTTGATTTATATGCACTTAACAAAGTTTTTGAAACTGCCGAAAAGGTTTTCGAACGTCGAAATAAAACCTTCGACCAAACAGAGAAAGATATACTGACATCAGTATTTGAGCTAACAAAATCATATAGAAATTTTAATAACGACAAGTAATGAAAAAGAACATAGTTGCAGGAAACTGGAAAAT
>JANMZB010000620.1:0-1346 GCA_031382725.1 Sphingobacteriaceae bacterium
CTCGCCGGGCATGGGGGCGTTCGGACTTGTAGATGAAGGTGAATCGGTAACCAGTGCGCGTGTTCAGAAAGTCAAGGGCAGCCTCCAGACCTCCGACAAGCAGCACTTCTTTGAAAGGTGCACTTCGCTCAATCACCAGGCGACCACAAACGTGTTGCATGTGTCGTTAAATTTTGATCCGTCAGAAAAGTTGGACAACGATAAAGAAATTCAAATCTCATCGCAGACAATTCAGACAGCTTTGGAAAACTTCGTAGTTCCTAAAAGACGACTGACTTCGGAAGCGGATTTCGAGAAGTTTGTAACGGATCAACTTGCCTACATTTTTGGCAAAGAGCGGGTGCATAGACAATATAGTGTTGGTGGTTTTCTTGCACTCAAAACGGACATTGACGTGGGTAACGGACAAGTTGGAATTGAACTTAAGATTGCGGACAATTTGAGTGCCATCGACATGCAACGACTTATTGGACAAGTGGTTTATTATAAAAGGCGTTTTTACAACAACAATTTATTGCTTTTCATTGTAAGTAAATCAACAATAAGCCCGACAATGAAAGAGTTAAAGGACTTTGTTGAAGAACTTGGTACAACAGTAATTTTCACAACAGCAATAAACGTATGACGATACAAAGGTGTAGAAAGGCATTCACTAAAATAGTATACACTTCATGCTGGCTTCAAAATAATCGGGAAGTACGATGCTCGCTAGAGAGGGAAATAATAGAGGAAAATAAAGAGGTCACTAAACCCGCACGCTGTGTAGACTAACCGTTCGTGGTTATGCAAATCAAACAACTATGCAATACTTACTCTCTGGAATAGAATTACACCCTGACAAAGGGTTTGGGATTACGGCTGATGCATATTATAAAAGTGCAGAACATCTATTAACTAATCCATTTGAACACTCTGAAATAACTCCACAGGCAGAGATGCCTCAAAATTTCCTTTATCGACACTCAATCGAATTGTATTTAAAATCATTAATAATCATATTTCATAGAATTTTGAGAATTGACTATGGAACGGTAGGATACAACAGTGATGAACCTAAAATATTTACAGATGGACAATGGAGGATATTGTATACCTGTCACTTCATAGATAAACTTTATAATTATTGGTTAAACAATCTTTTAAAGCCTAATATCACAAAACTTGAAGAAATTGCACCCAAAGGAGAATGGAAAGAGTATTCAAACATAACGAGCTTGTTTGAAGCAATTTGCAAGTATGATAAAGATAGTTCATATTTTAGATATCCAATTACTAAGAACCGCTCTCTTGACCACAAAAAGTATACAATGCAAAAATATAAGGTTTCCAATCTTGAAGATTTAATC
>JANMZB010000637.1:0-2921 GCA_031382725.1 Sphingobacteriaceae bacterium
CATGGTGGCTATTGGGTGGCGTCGTGAAACGGTTTTTGTGTTGTATGTTTCGATGATGATTGTTAAGACTGATCCATCTGTGAGACACTTTGGTGACGTCACAGATGTGAAAGAATCAGAGAAAAAGTCTTAATAGTCCAGCAGATAAAAATACATTAGTATTATACATGTGATAGTAGTCACTTATATACGGATGCGGGCTTATATTATAGTGATGGACTATAAAACATTGGTTCGTTTACGGAAATGTTTTATTTTTGTATTACGGAGAAATTATACAAGTATAGTAAGTACGAGGTAATAGCACTTGATATAATAAAATATATCGGCGTATATATTTATAATGGAAGATGTTTATTTACATGTCCGAACTATCAAGTGGTGAATTATCATAGAATATGATAAACTAAAGGTATTACCGAGCGAAGGAGAACAAGAGAGTCAAGTAAGTTCTCAATTTGTAATATACTAAACTAACACATTATATTACATACAGGAATAAAACATGTGAGTTTTATACCTAAAGGCAAATGAGAACTGAGAAATATTTGAGAACTAAGATAGTTTAATAAGAGGAAAAATCCTCACAATTTTATAGTCAGAAATAGTTGAAACACTGAACGTTTAGAATTGTGCCTGCAGAATCCATAGTGAACTCTAGTAGAAACAGAGGAAGATCACTAAGACGAGACCACAAGAGATCCACAAGATAAGTCATTGATCCAGTTAGTAAGAACTGGAATGATACAAGAAGAGAGAGACAGAGAGACATTAAAGTGTGCACAACTAGAAAGTTTCAACACGTTTTTAAAAACGGGTTTTTAGTTGAATCTGTTCTGAGAAGAAAAACGAAAAGTAGCTGGCCAGCATCATTGCGTTTAAAACGATATCGTAAAAGTGGAGAAAAGAGAGGTGGTAATAAGAAGAAAGAAAAGCGCGCTATATACAAGTTGATCGAAACAATCAAATTTCGAGTCAAATCAAGAACGATTTTATTCCTAATCGGTCGGAGTAAAAAGGGATTTACAAGCTGCAGAGGAGACTGTATATTATTTGTGGATATATTATACAGTAGTAGACGAGGTCGTGAAGAATACAAGAGTACATCATGACGTCGAAAGATATTGGAATTCAAACTCAACGCACGGTAGTATTTAAGCTACCAGAGATGACGTTCAGGGAATATGACAAGAAAATGTTATCGTTTCGACCTGATCTAGAGTACTGGGAGTTAGTACTAGAGGAGTTTGAACCATGGGAAAGGAAGGACAAGAAAGGAGATTATATATATGACGATGACGAACAGAAACAAATTCGTGCTACGGATAGACTAGCCCGTAGTATATATATTCAAGGTAACAGTAATAAATCTGATGTTTATACATCGTATAATACTGCGTATGAGATACGAGAAGCACTACGAGGACGGTATGAAAATACTGAAGCTTGGGCTTTAACTGAACTTACTCAAAAATATAACGATGCAGTAAGAAATAATCCGTATGTTTGCCCAGATGAATGGTTTGATGAATTACAGTACCAAGCCAAGTTGATTATACGTACTGGTGGTGGTGCTAAAACAGATGGAGAAATAGTGGCACATGTAATTGCTACCGCTCCGAAGATTTACGATACAGTAACCACCATCCTACAGGGACATGAGCTCACTGATCCAGATATAATTAAAATTGCTAGAGAACAGTATCGTAATTACTGGAAAAGACATGTGGAACGTTCACCAAATAAATATAAATCAAGAGAAAACGTAGCGGCATATGCAGTGGAAAAAGATAAAAGTACAGATAGAGCTACAGTAAAGCCTAATGTATTTAATAAACTTTATGAAGCTAAGAAGTCCACGAGTCAAACTACCAGTAGACCCCGTAAGCCGTGGAGAAAATTTAAAGGGAAATGTCGAGAGTGTGGCGTACAAGGTCACAAAGCAGTCAATTGTCCTACCTTCAATTCTCGTGGAAAAGAAACTCGAAGATGTTTCAAGTGTGGAAAAGTGGGGCATCTTATCAAGGATTGTACTGATAAATCACCGAATGATAATGGTCCATCGAAACCATCTTTATTTATTGGTTCGGTTGATATGAGTTTTGAAGAAAGAGAAGTCTTTTTCCCCAAGACTCAACAGTTCGCATCGGATAAGAAAGCATTCGATGAGTCGATGTCGAATGTTCTGTTCTATATGGGAAAACGAGAATATCCAAATTCGTTAGATGAATATTTGAATTATGAAGAAGATAGTGTAATCGACGATAGTCTATTGGAAGAAGAAGAAGTCAATATGGTTACTGAAGCGGGTCATATCGAAGTAGATGAAGAAGAAGAATATGAAGAGCTCTATGCAGATGTAGTGATGGCACCAGAGACGGAAGAAGAAACCTCCGATCTTGAAAGTGCAACACCGGCAGAGCGTCGTATATTGGAGCGAGAAAGACTCTTACATCAATGGAAACCGAATGAAGGTTTGCAATATAATGAACAAGGAATCCTTCAAGATCAACAGCGCATCTATCCGGTACCGTTTTGGAGGTGCTATCACTGTCTACAAAAGCTGAAACATATTGGCGATGGACAGTATCAATGCGACATGTGTATAACTTTGGCCGCAAAATATCAGTACAAGGAACCAGGTATATACTTTGGATGGTGTAAAGAATGCGACAATTTGGGACCCGAAGGCGAAATTTGTCACTTTTGTATTCTACAACCAGAGAAACAAAAAGGGAGCAAGAAACATGTTATTTCGTTCCTGCATGAACGATACAAGGATTGGGATTACTTAGTTCCGTTAGATGAAGCCATAATGTTTAATTATGTGAGCTTCATGATGCATCAAGGATTTGAACTTGACTGGTGGTGTCGGATGCTTACTAAGCAAGTAAGAGTAGGAAATGAATTACATCGGAAGA
>JANMZB010000723.1:0-19611 GCA_031382725.1 Sphingobacteriaceae bacterium
GATCAATGGCTGGTCCTTCTTCTTGTGTATTTTTTGACTCTTCTTTAACTGAAGTTTCCGCAGCTTCGTCGCTGGTTTTTACGACTTCCGGAGCTGAACTTTCGCCCTCTAATAAAGACTTATAATCCTCTCCTTCGGCACCTAAAACGGCTATAACAGAATCTACAGGTGCAGCAGCACCTTCTTCAGCACCTATATATAATAAAGTTCCTTCCTGGAAAGATTCAAAATCCATGGTCGCTTTATCAGTTTCCACTTCGGCAACTAAATCACCTGTATTAACCTTGTCGCCAACTTTTTTGTGCCACTTTGCGATAACACCTTCGGTCATGGTATCGCTCATTTTGGGCATTCGAACTACTTCAGCCATTACTTATATTTCAGATTTTTTCGAACGATTAATTAGCTTGTGATATAAGGATAATCTTCCTGTATATACACGTCTTTGTACAATTCACCAGCCTCAGGGTATGGAGATTCTTCAGCGAATTTTACTGATTCTTCAACAATAGCCTTGATCTTGTTATCTATATTTTCAAACCAGGCTTCATCCGCCCATGAATTGTCTACGATTGCTTTTTTTACAGTTTGAATCGGATCTTTTGCCTTGTAGCCTTCCAGTTCTTCTTTGGTACGATACTTAGCAGGATCTGACATGGAATGACCTTTGTAACGATAAGTTCGCATCTCAAGGAAAGTCGGGCCTTCACCATTGCGTGCACGTTGTACAGCTTCGTCCATTGCGTTATGAACCGCTACTGGATCCATGCCGTCAACCGGGGCGCAAGGCATATCGAAGCCTAAACCAATTTTATAGATATCGGTCATGTTGGTAGTTCTGGCAACCGAAGTTCCCATTGCATAACCATTATTTTCGCAAATAAAGATTACCGGCAATTTCCATAACATGGCCATGTTAAATGTTTCATTCAAGGCACCCTGGCGAACTGCGCCATCACCCATGTAACATACATTTACATTCTTGGTGCCTAAATATTGCTCAGCGAAAGCGATACCTGCGCCAAGTGGAATTTGTGCACCAACGATACCATGTCCACCGAAAAACTTTTTTTCTTTGCTGAACATGTGCATAGAGCCCCCTTTGCCTTTCGAACAGCCAGTTATTTTCCCATACAATTCGGCCATTACTTCGTTGGCCGACATACCGCGGGCTAGCGCATGTGCATGATCACGATATGTAGTAATCATAGAATCGTCTGGTGTTAAAACAGACATTGCACCGGCTAAAACTGCTTCCTGACCTATGTATAAATGGCAAAATCCTCTAATTTTCTGTTGTCCGTAAAGCTGACCCGCTTTCTCTTCAAACTTACGCATCATAAGCATGGATTCATACCAGTGCAGGTAAGTATCTTTGGAAATTTCTACTGAACTCATTCGTTAATAATGTGCTTTTGGCTGGCAAATCTAACCATAAATACTAATAAAAAGAACCGAATCGCCGTGTTTTTTAAGCAATTCGGGGCTTTTTATTGATAATTTGATATGAAAATGAAATCTGTGTGATTTCGGGATAAGTTGTAAAATTGGATTAGCCTTTTAGAAGATCACCTAATCCACCTAATCCGCCCAAGCCACCAAGCATATCCTGGCTCATAGCTTGCATTTCGGATTGGTGAGCATTTTCGGCTTGTTCAATGGCTTTGTTTGTTGCTACAACAAGTAATTCTTCAAGTTCTTCTTTATCAGCGGAAGCTAAAAAAGTGGTATCTATATTAATAGAAGTGATCAGCTTGTTTCCCGTAGCGCTTACTTTTATTTTGCCGCCTTCAGCCTCACCAGTAACGGTAACATTATCTAAGCGTTGCTTTACCTCTTCGGCTTTCTGCTGAACTTGAAATAATTTGTCGAACATGATATATGATAGTTAACTGATTATAAAACACCAGAAAATTGGGAAAGTTTATAAAGCTTTTTTTATTACCTCAGCAGATAGGGGTTTTGAAATAAAACCTTCAACCGAAGTATAAGATTTAGAGCGAGAGATGTCTTTTTCGTCTACAGAAGAACTAACAATGAAAATCCTGATTTTTTTTATGAGAGTATCTCTGAACTTTTCAAATTCATCAAGGAATTTCCATCCATCAACAACAGGCATATTTAAGTCTAGTAAAATTACATCTGGTAAAGCTTCTGTTACATTATGGTTCTCCTCCAAAAATTTAAGAGCATCACCAGCTTGCAGGAAACTTGTAAACTCGCCAAATAACTGATGTTTTGTAATCATTATCTGTGCAATTCGCTGATGAATTGGATCGTCATCAATTATAAATGCTTTACTCATCTGTATCTACAAAGTATTTTCCGCATTAAAGATGTATAAATACTTGGAATTATAATATTGATACTTGTTTTACTAGTATTATGAAGATCACAAAATACATTATTTGTTACAAATCGGTAATTATTTTCTAAAAAAAGTAAATCTTACTCTCCTTAAGCTGGCGATATTAAGTAACTGTTAAATTTATATGCCCTAATCATCCGCAGTTTCGCCATTACCGGTATAAGCAGATTTTCTAACTGTTGGCATGCCTACAATTTTGTATAATTCGTCTAATTGTAACAAACTTCCATTCGTTAAATTAGTTAAAAGCACAATAGTTATGTCCTCAGACAGATCACGCACATAAATATGGCGAAATCCATGCCACCAACCTGTATGATAAACCACTTTATGTTTAGGATCGTTAAAAAGTCTCCAGCCATAGCCATAATTAAAACGTCCTCGAACCATATCATTATGGCCGGTATAAGCAGAATCTAAAAGTGCTTTGCTTACCAGATTACCTTTTTTCAATGCTCTGTCGAACAGATATAAATCGCGAACCGTACCATAAACGCCTTTGTCTCCAACCGGACCGTCTAAAAAGTTTTGAACAACCGAGTATCGCCATGTACCACGATCATGTCCAATTACTTTAACAGGAATCTTATCAAATTCTGCTTTTGAATATACAGCCGTATTCTTCATGCCCGAAGGCTCGAAGATGTATTTCTTCATAAACTGAGAAAACTTCATTCCCGACACTTTTTCTACAATAGCACCCAAAACCATGTAATTAGAATTGTTGTAATGAAATTTCCGATTAGGGGTGGTGTAAGGGTTAGGCTTGCGTTCAGAAATAATTTTCATTACCTCCTGGTTGGTTATCCCCTTTCGCTGATCAATGCGTTCTTTTCGCCAAATTCCATCAATAAAATATACATAGTTCATCATGCCCGAGCGATGGGTGAGAAGCATTTTTATAGTGATATCTTCGTAAGGAAAATCCGGATAAAAGTCTTTGACTGTTTGGTCAAGTTTGATTTTTCCCTGGTCTACAAGCATTAATATCGCGGTAGCTGTTAAAGGTTTTGAAACCGAGGCCAGTTCAAATTGGTAATCGATTTTTAGACTGTCCCTGCGTAAATAGTCGGCCCAGCCAATAGCATTTTGATATATGATTTTACCTTTTTTTGCAACTAAGACATTTCCGTTAAATCCTCTTGTACGATGCAGGTTTTTCATAAAAGCATCAATCCTTTTATCTGCATCTTTCGGATTATAGACCATTGCAAGACTGTCAGATTTATCATCTTCCACCGTTCGGGCTATGGGTTTTTTTTCTTTTGATGAACAGGAATTAAGAAAAAGTGAAAGCGAGAATATCAGGATATAATTGAAGAAATACCGAATCATGTGTTTTATAAATGGTACTATTTTAAAAGGTGGAAATTAGAGATTATTACAAAAACGCAGGGAAAGAGTTTTCAAACTTTTGTTTGTGAAGCATAAGGTGCTAATTTTAAAGAGAATAGGTTAGGGCTATAAAAACTATTTTAGCTGATTTGATTCCTGCATATCTTTCTTAAACCTTGTTTTATGGCGATTATTGGAATAAAAATCTAAATTTGCCATCAAAAAAATTAGAAGTCATGACTTTTAGAATTGAACGTGATACTATGGGGGATGTTCAGGTTCCCGCAGATAAATACTGGGGCGCGCAAACCGAACGCTCCAGAAATAATTTTAAAATTGGTCCTGAGGCATCTATGCCGAAAGAGATTATTGAAGCTTTTGCATATCTTAAAAAAGCGGCGGCATATACAAATACAGATTGCAATATTCTCCCGGCAGATAAAAGGGATTTGATTAGCAAAGTTTGTGAAGAAATTTTAGAAGGCACACTCAATGCTGAATTTCCTTTAGTGATATGGCAAACTGGTTCTGGAACGCAATCTAACATGAATGTGAACGAGGTTATTGCTAACCGAGCACATGTACTTCAGGGAAATAAATTGGGTGAGGGAAAAACTTTTATCCATCCGAATGATGATGTAAATAAATCTCAGTCATCGAACGATACTTATCCAACAGCCATGCACATTGCAGCTTATAAGGTTGTAATGGAAGTAACCATTCCCGGGATAGAAAAGCTTCGTGATACCTTAAAGGCAAAGTCAGAAGAATTCAAAAGCGTTGTAAAGATTGGCCGGACCCACTTAATGGATGCAACACCTTTAACACTTGGTCAGGAATTTTCAGGTTATGTTTCACAATTAGATCATGGTTTGAAAGCTTTGCGTAACACCTTAGACCATCTTTCCGAATTGGCTTTGGGTGGTACAGCGGTTGGAACCGGAATTAATACCCCGAAAGGATATGATGTAAAAGTTGCCGATTATATTGCTCAGTTTACCGGATTGCCATTTAGAACTGCCGATAATAAATTCGAAGCACTAGCTGCGCACGATGCTTTAGTAGAATCGCATGGCGCTTTAAAGCAAATTGCGGTGTCCTTAATGAAGATCGGAAATGATATTCGTTTGCTGGCTTCAGGTCCGCGCTCTGGTATTGGAGAACTATTTATCCCAGAAAACGAGCCTGGTTCTTCTATTATGCCGGGGAAAGTTAATCCAACTCAAAACGAAGCGATAACGATGGTTGCGGCTCAGGTTATGGGAAATGATGTGGCTATTACCATTGGTGCTTCGAACGGACACTTTGAATTAAACGTTTTTAAACCAGTAATTGCTGCCAACTTCCTGCAATCGGCCCGATTAATTGGAGACGCTTGTGTTTCATTCAATGATCATTGCGCAATCGGTATCGAGCCAAATTACGCGGGTATTAAAAAGCACGTTGATAACTCTTTGATGCTGGTTACGGCGCTTAACCCGCATATCGGTTACGAAAATGCTGCTAAAATTGCGAAGAAAGCTCACAAAGAAGGAACATCTTTACGTGAAGCCGCCTTAGAATTGGGTCTGCTTACAAATGAGCAATTTGATTTGTGGGTAAGGCCAGAGGATATGATTGGGGGGTTGAAGTAGGAAGCCTCACCCCGGCCCTCTCCAAAGGAAAGGGGGTTTTGGAGCCTGATAATGCTTTGCGAAATGTTGTATGTATAGAGTTTGGATTGTTATAGTTTGTTGTGGGGTTGGTTTGTCAGCCTGTAAATTCAATCCGAATTTTCAAGGGAGCGGGGCAGAGTTGGTTCAAGGAACATGGGAGGAGGAGCCGGTTACTTATCAGGATAGCTTGATTCATTACACTCGCCATCAATTTAAATTTACTTGCGACTCGGTTTACGTGACTTTAGAAACCCATTCAAAGGCTAACTACTATCCCGATAGTTGCTTTAATAAGGGTGTATGGAAGGAATATGCGAAAGGGAATTATATTCTTAAGAACGATACCTTATACCTTTCGGCGACTTTTACGAAACCAAATTTTAAGCAGAAATTATCTGGTTGTTACCGGATAGGGCAATATATACCAAGCTTTGTAATTAAAAGTGCTGCGAATAATCAACTTGAACTTAAAGGTTTGCAACAGCATATTCCGCTAAAACTGAAGTTGATTGAAAGAACAAAATGTGTTCCTCAGCCATTGTAAAGCGTATAGTGATCGGATGACTTCAAGTCATCCGATCACTTAAGCCACACAAAGCCCTATGAAAATATACCTAGTCTCATATCTAATGTCTCAAATCTCAAATCTTCTCAAATGAAAATTTTAATGGTTTGCCTCGGAAACATATGTCGCTCGCCTTTGGCGCACGGCATTCTGGAAAATCTGGTTAAAGAAAAGAACCTGAATTGGGAAATTGATTCCGCCGGAACAGGTGATTGGCATATTGGCTCGCCGCCGGATAAACGTTCAATTGCTGTAGCCAAAACATATGGCTTAGATATTTCGCAGCAATGCTGCCGACAATTTCAGGCAGAAGACTTTGATAAGTTTGACCACATCCTTGTGATGGACAAAATGAATCTCAGAGATGTTTTAAGTCAGGCAAGGAGGGAAGCTGATAAAGAAAAAGTGAAGCTTTTGCTAAATACTGAAGCGGTTCCTGATCCGTATTACGAAGATGACCAGTTTGATACGGTATATCAGATGATTGAAGCTGGATGTAGAAAAATTATTGCGGAAGAACTCAAGAATCAATAATCCAGGTATTCCTGATAGACCTGTTGCATATAAGCTTTGCCCCAGCGGAGCAGATTTTCATCTTGGAGGCTCTGTTCTGTTTTTTTAAATATTACACGCTTTCCGGTGTTATCGAAAGAAATAACCTGTCTGGGGTTTACCACTCCAAAGCCGTTATCCCAATCAAAGAATGCAAAGTCTGGCGTATCAGGATTAAGCAAATCTCTGCTCCATTTAAATTCTTGAGCAGGTATTTTTAACTGAGTAAAAACTGTTGCGGCTATATCTGTCTGGCTACCAATTTTCGAAATTCGCTTTCCTCTAAACTCCGGCTTAATCACATCACCCAAAAAAAGTAGCGGAATACGAAACCGATTAGGGTGAAAAATTTCTGATTGATTTCTGGGTAACCGATGCCCGTGATCTGCAACCACAACAAACAGAGTGTTTTTATACCAGGGAGTTTTCTTAGCATCATTAATAAAACTTCCAAGGCATGAATCGGCAAAGTAAGCCGTGCTTCTAAACTTGTTTTCAATCCCCAGACCGGAAAAACGAGGTTTGCCGGGAACTTCAAATGGCTCGTGATTAGTTAAAGTTAACAGAGTAGCAAAAAAGGGTTGCTTGGTTTGAGTGACTTCACCGAGAAGCTTATTGTAAACCAAATCATCATACGCACCCCATTTGGAATTCATGTCTCTTTTATCGAAATCTTTCTTTTGTATAATTCTATCGTACCGATGGCTTAGTAAATAGGATTTCATGTTAAAGAATTCTGTTTCGCCGCCATAGAAAAAAGATGTTTGATAGCCTTGCTTATTAAAGGTATTTGAAAAGGAAGGAAGTTTATCCTGCTTACTGTTTACCTTCATAATGCTCCGAATCGCTTGAGAGGGAAATGCGTTTAAAACGGCGACAATGCCTTTATCTGTTCTGTCGCCGGAGGCGTAGATGTTTTCGAATAGAATGCCTTCTGAGGCAAGTTTCTCTATTTGTGGGGCCACTCCTTTATCGCCGCCCAGGCTTTCAACTACATCGGCAGTAAAGCTTTCTAAAATAATTACAACAACGTTCGGTTTAACCGCATCTATAATTTGTGTCGGCGGAGTTTTTGGCAACTCGAATAGCTCGCTTGTGATAGCAGTGGCATCACCTCTAGAATAATACTTATAAGGGTTTTTATTCGATTTGTTGTTTAAAATATCACGCATTAACCCCCATTCTGTATTGATGGCGGCATGATTAAGAAGGGGTTTGTTAGAGTAGTAAGCCATACTTTCGTTCATGGGCGAAAGTTGCCAGCCGCCGCGTATGGCAAGAAAAGTTAAACCGATGACAAGGATTGACACAATTGCTTTTGATAAGAGATGCGAACGCTCAAGCCTTTTAAAAAGAATGATTTTTTTGGCAAGGATAAAGCTGATAACTATCAGTGCAACAAGTGTAAGCAAAGACGCTAATATTGGCGATGATGCCCCACTCGCAACAGCTTCGTTTGGAGAATTAAAACCATAATCTAAAGCTTTGAAATTGATTTTAGACCCCCACTCGCGATATATGTTGAAGTTAAAGATACAGATAATGGAAAATGCTACCACTAGAATGCCGGTGTACCATTTTATAATTCCAGCTGGAATTTTCAATGCAGGAATAAACCATAAAAGCAAAGTCGCCAATAGGGGCAATACCGAAATATAAGCTGCCATAGAGGCATCCATCCATAAGCCTACAATGAAGCTTTTACCTGTTTCGGTTAATGGGATTGCTTTTAGTTTATCGCTGAAACTGAGCAGGAAAATTACTCTTTCTAAAAAGAAAAACAGGATCCAGAATAAGAAGTAACGAATAAGAATGGTAAGGTTTTTTATCATCAAAAAAGCATCTCGCAGCTATATAATGAGACAAATTTAAAAAGAAATACCAGTTTGCTGTGATGAATACATGAATGAGAGTTTTCGCTTTAAGCAAATTTTAAAAAATGTACTTTTGCCCTATGGCGAGTATTAAACCTTCAGTTCCAAAAGGTACAAGGGACTTTTCACCTGCAGAAATGGTGAAACGTAATTATATTTTCGACACCATTAAATCGGTTTTCCGGAAGTATGGTTACCAGGAAATACAAACTCCAACCATGGAGAATTTAGATACCTTAACTGGGAAATATGGTGATGAAGGGGATAAGTTGATTTTTAAAATCCTCAATTCGGGAGATTACTGGGAGAAAGCAGAAAGCCATAAGCAGAAAGCAGAAAATTTCGAGTTTAATTCAAAAGCCTTATTGCCATTGATTTCTGAGAAGGCACTTCGTTACGATCTTACCGTGCCGTTTGCCCGGTATGTTGTAATGCATCAAAATGACATATCCTTTCCGTTTAAGCGCTTTCAAATTCAACCGGTTTGGCGGGCAGATCGTCCACAAAAAGGCCGCTACCGTGAGTTTTACAAATGCGATGCGGATGTTGTTGGTTCGGATAGTTTGCTGAATGAAGCTGAATTTATTCTGATCTATGATGAAGCTTTAAGCAAACTTGGCTTAAAGGATTTCACAATTAAAATAAACAATCGTAAAATTTTATCTGGCATAGCCGAAATTATCGGCAAGCCGGATTTGATTGTCGACATGACGGTTGCAATAGATAAGCTGGACAAAATAGGACTTGAAGGTGTAACCAAGGAATTGATAGAGCGGGGCTTTTCAAATGACGATGTGGAAAAGCTAAAGCCTGTAATTCTATTAGAAGGCAGCAATGAAGCTAAAATCGAAAGCTTAAAAACTGTTTTAAGAAATTCAGAAAATGGCTTGAAAGGCATCGCTGAAATCGAATCTATTTTTACCTACGTTCATAGTCTCGAATCTAATAGCTTAAATCTCACATCTAAATTAGAGCTTGACATTACGCTTGCCCGTGGCCTAAACTATTATACTGGTGCTATTTTCGAAGTTAAAACCAACGAGGTGGCTATGGGCAGTATTGGCGGAGGCGGACGGTATGATGATCTTACAGGGATGTTCGGTTTGAAAGATCTAACCGGGGTTGGAATTTCTTTTGGGGCGGACCGGATTTATGATGTGCTCGAAGAATTAAAGCTCTTCCCCAAAAATCCCGAGGAAACTACCAAAGTTCTTATTACAAATTTTGATGCTGAAGCTGAAAGCTATGCTTTGCCAATCTTAACTGAGCTACGAAGCGCGGGGATTGCTGCTGAATTATATCCTTCTGCAGCGAAGCTAAAGAAACAAATGAATTACGCTGATAACAAGCAAATTCCCTTTGTGCTGCTGATTGGGACGGATGAAATACAATCTGGACAGCTGACTTTAAAGGAGATGAAAACCGGGGATCAGGTAAAGTTGAGCAGGGAGGAATTGATTGCTAAACTAGGCGCTTAAAGCAGTTTCAATAGCAGCAAACTGTTGAAATCTAAACCCGGTTGCAGCGAAAAGCCCGAATCCGCCAATTGGCGGAGAGGACTTGTAGCGAAAAACGGGAGCTACAATTGCCATGAAAACTTCTATTCCTTTTCTTAACATTTATAGTCTTTTAACAACAGTTGTTAAGCTAAACGAACTAACATTACACCGCAATAATTGCCGCCATTACTCTTTCAAGGGTAAATGCAAATGTAGTTCCTACACCTTCGGTACTTCGCACGGTGATGGTTTGTTGGTGGGCTTCGAGAATATGTTTTACGATTGCGAGGCCCAGCCCCGAGCCGCCGATTTGCCTTGAGCGGCTTTGCTCTGTTCTGAAAAACCGCTCGAATAATCTGGGTAAAAGCCTTTCTTCAATTCCAATTCCGCTATCTGTCACTTCCACTAAAATCTGATCGTGGAGTTCGAAAATTTTGATCGCAGTAGAGCCATTTGGGTTTCCGTACTTAATGGAATTATCGACCAGATTAACCAGGACCTGGCAAATTTTATCGCGATCGGCGTTTACCCAAACCGAGCTGTCGTATTTTTCTTTGAAGATTAGCTCAATTTTATGCGCCTGGGCTTTATGTTCCATTTGTTCGATCACATCTTTAATGAGGATCGCGATATCGAACTTTTCGAAATTAATGGGTGCTTCACCGCTTTCCAGCTTAGAAATAACGTCTAAATCTTTTACCAGGAAAGTGAGGCGATCGATATTTCGCGAGGCTTTGCTTAGAAAGGATCGGGCCAGATCATGGTCGTCGAGTGCATCTTCCTGTAGTGCTTCAATATACCCTTGGATAGCAAAAAGCGGGGTTTTAAATTCGTGAGAGATGTTTGAAAGAAACTCGCGCCTAAACTGCTCCTGCTTTTTTAAGGCTTCTATTTCTGTTTTTTTATCCTTTGCCCATTGGGTAACCTCATTTTCAACATCAGTAATCGGGTCTTTACTTACATAATCTCCCAGGGCGTCTTTAAGATCGGTGCCGAGTTTAAGATTGTGAATTAACTTGTAGATGAGCTTTATTTTGCTGTATACGTAGCGTTCTATGAGATAATAAAAAACCGCATAACATAGAATAAGTGTTACAGCAAAGGCGATTACAAAATAATACCAGTCGCGCTGGAAATAGAAATTTATAAATGCCAGCGAAATGGCAACAACAAATGCGTTTATGAAAACTAATTCTCTGAGTTTCATAGTACAATTATACTATTAAAATGGATTACCATGGGTTCTTTTAATCACCTGTTGTGCAAGCTTGGGTAAAGTATTTAAACTTTTAATAGCCAGCTCTGACAGGGTGCTTTTACCAAATAGCTTTTGAGTTAACCTGCCCGCCAGCAAACGGTTTTCGAAAAGTTTTCGCCATTGGTATTGATAGTTTTTTTCTAACAGATCACGATCTGGGAAGTGTTTTATAATCGTTTCGGAAAGGACTTTAGCTGCATGAATTGCCATTGCCATTCCGTTTCCGCAAAGCGGACTGATCATTCCTGCGGAATCGCCGCAGTAAAGGATATGGTTCTCTACCAGTGGTTTTTTCTCAAATGATATTTCGTTAATTACTTCGGGTTTTTCGTTTAAAAAATCGGCGTTTAGGAAGCGTTCTTTTAGTAAAGGATTTTTAAAAAGCACTTGCTTTTCCATTTCGTGTATCGAGCCGTAGGTTTTTAAATGATTGTTACGGCTAAGGTAGCAGAGATTATAACGGTCGTTTTCAATTTTGACGGTGCCGCAGTAGCCGCCTTCAAAATTATCAAGCTGTACCAGGTTGACCGGAAAATCTGTTTTAACATGATATTTTACACCCAAGTACGGACTTCTGCGATAGAAGAATTTTCGGTTAAGATCTAAGTTGGAACGTTTTCCATAAGCGGCAATTACAAGGGAAGAATCTAAAGTTGTGTTGTTTGAAAGTTCAACTTTAAATCGGTCATCCGCGAAAGCGATAGACCCAGTCTTTTCGCCAAGCAAGAAGGTAACGCCTTCGGCTTTAGCTTTTTGATATAAAAAATTGTCGAGTGTAAAACGGCTTAAGCCGAAGCCTCCTAAATCGAGTTGGGTTTTAAAAAGTTTGCCTGTGGGCGAACTGATGGCGAGTTGGGTGATTTGAGAAGCTTGAAAATCTGAGATTTTTACATCAATGGAATTTAAAAAGGGGAGAACTTCGTTAGAAATATATTCTCCGCAAACGCGGTGAAAAGGATATGTTTTTTTCTCTACCACAGTTACCTCAAAGCCTGCTCGGTTCAGCAGGATGGAAGCAGTTAAACCAGATAAACCGCCACCAATAATGATGACAGATTTAGGAAGCATATTCTTTAAAAAGAATGAGTTGCCATCTAAATGCCCATTTCCATTTTAGCTGGTAGTTTGTGATTCCGGCTTTTGCAAGTAGTTGTTCTATTTCTGATCGGGTAAAGCCTCTCAAAACCGAAACCTTCGAATCATGCTTTACCATAACCGATTTTGAAAAGAGTTGAGTTAAAACTCCTATGGAATGATATGCAAACCAGTGGCGGTTCAAATCATTCACAATAACCGCATGCTTCGAACAATCGAGCATCTTTTTGATTAAGGCTATCCAATTTTCATTCTCGAAGTGGTGCGTAAATAAACTGGAAATCACCACGTCGAATTGGTCTTTATTCAAATCATCCGAAAGTACATCGGCATGAATGAAACTGATTTCTGGGAATCCTAAAGCTTTTTGACGGGCATAATCTACAGCTGTCGCGGTAGCATCTACACCAATGAAATTTAATTTTAAGTTTTTTTTCCTTGCCCAAAGTGCCAGCACTCGAAGTGAATCGCCGCCGCCGCAACCCCAGTCGCTAATCGTCATTCCATCTTTAAGAAGAAGCTTTTTAAACGCATCAAAAAATACGCTGTAGCCGCCCAACAATTTATTAACCACTTCAAGTTCATCCATTATCGGATTAATGATTTCTCCGCCAAGGGAAAAATCGTCCATCATTTCCGACTCTGCGCTGCGCTTGCTGAAATCAGGCATATCAGATTGTTTCGAGAATCATGCTTTCAAAGGTAAGTCCTGGTCCGAACGCAAAGCTCATTGTTTTTTCTCCCTTGTTTGCTTCATTTAATAGCTTTTGCAGAACAAAAAGAATGGTGACCGATGACATATTTCCGTATTCCTTCAGTACATTGTATGAGTGCTGTAGTGCTTCTTCTGGTAGCTCTAATAAATCTTCGAAAACTTCTAAAATCCTTCGTCCGCCCGGGTGTATTGCAAGGTGCGTGATCGAAGATCGGCTTAATCCGGATTTCTCTATTAAGGAAGCAGTAACATCTTTTATTTTCTTTCCGATATTCTTTGCTATCTGCGATGAAAGGTGCATTTGGAATCCGGTATCGCCAATTCGCCAGGCCATTTCATCTTTAGCTTCGGTGACTAGCGTGTTGAAGAAAGTCTTTAAACGAAACCCTTTCGGTGATGATCGATCACTTTCAGATTCGATTAAAACTGCGGCAGCACCGTCGGCAAATAGGGAATTAGACACCCAATTTTCCAAGGTGTTTTCTCTCTGAAAATGAAGTGTACAAAGCTCTACGTCCACAATCAGAACTTTGGCTTGCTCGTCGGCTCGGCAAATATAGTCGGCCGTTTTTAACGCATTAAAAGCACCGTAACAGCCCATAAAATTAATACAGGTTCTTTCTATGGTTTTATTCATGTTCAGATCGTCAATAATATCAATATCCAAACCCGGAGCGTACATGCCTGTGCAGCTAACCGTTATTAAATGGGTGATGCTTTTCTGATTTAGATTAGTGTTTTCGAAAAGATTTTGGATCGCATTTACGGCAAGATCCTTTGCCGTCATTTCAAAGGCACTACTTCTTTTTTCAGTCGTTGGGAAAGGTTCAAGATTATCGTTGTTTCCGAAGAAGGAATAATTTCCGCGTTGTAATCCGAAATCATTAATAACAGAATGCCTGTGATCAATCCCCGAAACTTCGTACAATTTTTCTAACCTTCGGGCACCGGTTTGATCGAGTTGATGTGCTTCGATCATAAAATTTAAGATCTCCTTTTGGGAAAAACGATTAGCCGGAGTTGCGGTGCCGATGGCCGAAATGATACTTCCCATGTTAGTTTTTGTCTAATTTAAGAACCATATTTACTAACTTAAGTTTTAGAATGAATTTTCTACCAACCAAATCGGCCATACAGCATTCGAGGTTTTTATTTTCGTTGTTTCTGATGCCGGTCTTTGTTTTCGCTCTGGGTCAGGCACCTGATGTAGATTTAGTTAAAGCCGCATTAGTGTTTATTATCTGGCACCTTTTCATTTACCCGGCCAGCAATGGTTATAATAGCTATTTTGATAAGGATGAAGGCAGCATCGCCTTGATAGAAAATCCGCCACCAACCGATAAAAGTTTATACGTATTTTCTCTTTTTCTGGATTTTGCCGGGATAGTTTTGGCCTTTTTTGTGAGTCTGGAATTTGTGATCGCTGTGTTCTTATATGGCTTGCTTTCCAAGCTTTATAGTCACCCTGAGGTGCGTTTGAAAAAGTATCCGATTATAAGCTTTTTAGTTGTCTTTATCTTTCAGGGAGCTTTTGTGTATTGGTCGACTTATAGCGCCATTTCCGGACAAAGTATTATTGAAACGTGGACCACGAATTTTTTCATGGCGGGATTTATTTGTTCTTTTCTTATTGGTGCATCGTATCCTCTAACTCAGGTTTACCAGCATGAAGAAGATGCAAAGCGTGGCGATAAAACACTTAGTATGTTTTTAGGCGTGAACGGCACTTTCGTGTTTGCGGCTTTATTGTTTGTTGCTGCTACTGTGCTGATGTTTATTTACTGGGATCGTTTGGATTTACTTGAAAACTTCTGGTTGTTTCTGGCTTTTATCGTGCCGGTTCTTGGAGTTTTTCTAAGTTGGATTTTGAAGTTGAAGAAAGATAAATCGCAGGCAAATTTTAAGAATATGAGTAAGATGACGATGGTAAGCGGAGCGGCGATGCTGGTGTATTTTTTGGTGTTGTTGGTGATGCATTAACGCTGACAGGGTTTCAAACCCTGTCAGCGTTTTGCTTATGGCAATATAATGTAACAAAAGCCCCACCATCTCTGGCAGGGCTTTAACCTTTTAGCTTTCGCCTTTAACCTTTCTCCTTACGAACATCCTCCCTGCGTACCGCAGTTCAAACATTTATAACAAGTTCCCGAACGAACCATAATATGTCCACAGTTACCACAAGCTGGCGCGTCAGACTGGCCACCACCCGAAATATCAAGAACGGGTTTCAAAACTTTATCACCAGATACTTTATCAGATTTTACTTCAGAGAAGCTATTGTCGTTTGGGTTTTTATCGGTGTCTTCCATTTGTGGATTTCCGATAACCGCGTTTTGCTCTGTAATTACATGTACCAAATCTGTACGATTTAAATACTCGTAACCTAACAACCTAAAGATATAATCGATAATCGAAGTAGAGCTCTTGATGTTATCATGCCCCGAAACCATACCAGACGGCTCAAAACGTGTGAACGTAAACTTATCTACAAACTCTTCAAGCGGAACACCATATTGCAATCCAACAGAAATCGCGATAGCAAAACAGTTCATCAGCGAACGGAATGTAGCACCTTCTTTGTGCATATCCACGAAGATTTCACCCAAGGTTCCATCTTCATACTCTCCTGTACGAACAAATACCGTTTGTCCGCCAACTGCGGCCTTTTGAGTAAAGCCACCACGTTTAGAAGGTAATATTTTACGCTCTACTACAGATGATAACTGGCGTTTGAATTTAGTATCAGTTGAACGTTCAAGAATTGCACGAGCAGCTTCCAAAACTTGTTCAGCAGTTAGGTCGCTTAATTTAACGTTAGCTGCTTCTCCAAGAACTTCTTCGATAGCATCCAATTTATCTTCTTTAGAATCGGCTGATTTCGTAGAAAGCGGTTGAGATAATTTACAACCATCGCGGTAAAGCGCATTTGCTTTCAAAGCCAATTTCCATGATAATTCGTAGCACTCTTTAATCTCTTCGACAGTAGCTTCGTTTGGAAGGTTGATTGTTTTAGAGATAGCACCAGATAGGAAAGGCTGTGCCGCTGCCATCATTTTGATGTGGCCACTTGCGTGGATATAACGCTGACCTTTTGAACCGCATTTGTTAGCGCAATCAAAAATCGCATAATGCTCCTCTTTCAAATATGGCGCACCTTCAATTGTCATCGTTCCGCAGATGTATTCATTTGCTTCCGCAATTTGCTGACGGTTAAATCCTAACGCACGAAGCATGTTGAAATCCTGAGAATTGTATTGCTCTGGTTTAAAACCTAAACGCTTTAAGCACTCTTCACCAAGCGACCATTGGTTAAATACAAATCCTATTTCAAAAGCCGCGAAAAGTGACTTTTCAACTTTCTCTAATTCATCCTGAGTAAATCCTTTTGAAGCTAGGCTATCAAAATTGATGTGTGGTGCACCTTGTAATGTAGCTGCACCCTTAGCATAATTTACAATGGCTTCAATTTCGTGCTCTTTATAACCCTGGTTACGCAAAGCGGATGGTACACCCTGGTTGATGATTTTGAAGTAACCACCACCAGATAGCTTTTTGAATTTCACTAATGCGAAATCAGGCTCAATACCCGTAGTATCGCAATCCATTACCAAGCCGATAGTTCCGGTTGGAGCGATAACGGTAGTTTGAGCATTACGGTAACCATATTTCTCGCCTAACTCAACTGCCTTATCCCACGAATTGCAGGCAGCAGAAAGTAAATAATCAGGGCAATGTTTTTGGTCGATTCCCGGAGGCGCAATTTCTAATCCCTCATAAGCATCGGTATTGTATGCGGCATAACGGTGATTGCGCATTACGCGAAGCATGTGCTTTTTATTCTCTTCGTAACATTTGAAAGTACCAAGCTCCTTAGCCATTTCTGCTGAAGTAGCATAAGCTGTGCCTGTCATGATAGCTGTAATAGCGCCACCAATCGCACGGGCTTTATCACTATCGTAAGGGATACCCGATACCATTAACATGGAACCAAGGTTAGCGTATCCTAAACCAAGTGTGCGGTAATCGTATGATAATTGAGCAACTTCTTTTGACGGGAACTGAGCCATCAAAACAGAAATCTCAAGCACCACGGTCCAAACACGACAAGCATGCTCAAATCCTTTTACATCAAAAACAAACGTTTCAGGGTTGTAGAAGTGCGCAAGATTAATAGAAGCCAGGTTACAAGCAGTATTATCTAAAAACATGTACTCCGAACACGGGTTTGATGCATTAATGCGTCCACCTTCAGGGCAGGTATGCCACTCGTTAATTGTTGTATCGTATTGAACTCCCGGGTCGGCGCAAGCCCAAGCCGCAAACGCAATATCCTGCCAAAGTTTTTCTGAAGAAATTGATTTAACAACTTTTCCATTCGTACGACCAATTAAATCCCATTCTTTTCCGCTTTCAAGCGCTCTGAAGAATGAATTCGGAATACGTACAGAGTTGTTAGAGTTTTGTCCGGCAACGGTGCGGTAAGCTTCACCTTCATAATCTGAAGAATAACCTGCAGCAATTAAAGCAGCAACTTTACGCTCTTCTTCAACTTTCCAGTTTACAAATCCTTCAATTTCCGGATGTTCTAAATCAAGGCAAACCATTTTAGCAGCACGACGGGTTGTACCACCAGATTTTATTGCTCCGGCAGCACGGTCGCCAATTTTAAGGAAAGACATTAAACCGGAAGAATAACCACCGCCAGAAAGCTTTTCGCTCTCCCCGCGGATAGCAGAGAAATTAGTTCCTACACCAGAACCATATTTGAAAATACGCGCCTCACGAACCCAAAGGTCCATAATACCGCCATCATTTACTAAATCATCACTTACAGAAAGGATAAAACAAGCGTGAGGCTGAGGACGCTCGTAAGCAGAAGTAGACTTACTTAGCACCTCGGTTTCCGGGTCAACGAAATAATGGCCCTGTGGCTTTCCGGTGATGCCGTAAGAACTATGCAATCCCGTATTAAACCACTGCGGCGAGTTCGGGGCAGCCAACTGACCAACAATGGTATAAACTAACTCATCGTAGAAAATATCCGCGTCTTTTGCCGAAGCGAAATAGCTGTAACGCTCTCCCCAGCTTTTCCAGCAATTCGCCATACGGTGGGCAACCTGTTTTACGCTCTTTTCAGAACCCGTTGTTCCGTCGGGTTGAGGAACCCCCGCTTTACGAAAATATTTCTGGGCAAGAATATCGGTTGCAACCTGGCTCCATGTTCCCGGCACTTCAACGTCGTTCATTTCAAACACGGCATCACCCGCCGGGTTTCTAATTACCGATGAACGTTTCTCGTACTGAAACAAATCATAAACATTTACGCCTTCCTTAGTGAAGTAACGTTGGAACCCTAAGCCTTTTCCGGTTCCCTTTTTGGTTGCATTGGTTTTGCCCATTTCTGTAGAATTATTGGTTGATTACTAAACTGTTTTCCTCATCAAAAAACTATAAGGAGTTTTTACCAAATTTATCTTTATACCATACTCAACTGAATTAGACTTTTCCACAGTTTCTTGGTGTACCTGCACCTGCGCTAGGCTATTCCGCATAAACCAATGATTTCAAGATGTTTACTATGTGGATAACTTCAAAAAACCGCTTTTTATTGCAATTTAAGATACACTATAAACATCAAAAAAGCAGGAACATAGTCAGGCTTCTTTAGAATGCCATATCTGCGCCGTGGTTTGCCCTCACGATTAGTCAAAAGTTATTTTTTTGAGGATAAGGAGAAGGCGTGATGTTTATAAATGTTAAAAAGATTTTGAAAAGGGAGGCAGTGTTTTATGGATGCTGTCTTCCTGCCATCTGCTCATACTGCACGACCTGTCCCGCAGGCTTGCGGGAGGCCTTAGGCGCAGGCCGGTATCCGCGACTGTCAGGTTTATGATGGAAGTGCGGGCTTTTATGGGATGTTAACCTGGCCTATAGGATACAATATCCTTTGTTACAGCATCGGGATTACAATCCCGACGAGCTTGGGTGAAGAAGATTGACCGTACATAATCTTACCGCTTCTTTCTCTGCGGCAGCGCAAACGCCACATAACTGTCGCCTCCCGAGGCTCCCATTTTGGTACCTCCGCAAGCTATTACTACATATTGTTTCTCATTTACTGAATATGTCGACGGAGTGGCGAATCCTGCAGCCGGAAGCTTCGTTTCCCATAAAAGTTTCCCTGTTTTTTTATCATAGGCTCTAAACTTTCTGTCTTTGGTACCCGCAATAAAAAGCAGTCCACTTTTGGTTATTACAGGTCCGCCGTAACTTTCAGAGCCTGTAAGAGCAGCTCCGGGCTTTTGAGCTTCTGGTGTCTCGCCATAAGTTATTTTCCATTTATATTCCCCCGTATTCAAATCAATTGCATTAAGAGTGCCCCATGGCGGACGAACGGCAGGGAATCCGTTCTTATCCAAAAATTTGTTATAACCGGTCATGCGATAAGGATCCAGAGAAGCATCGCCTTCAGGCTCTTTGGAATCTAATCCTGGCTCAATCTTTTCATTACCAAATAAAAATGAAACCAAAGCTTTTTGCTGAGCCTGGCTAAGCTTATTGAATGAAGGCATCATACCTTTGCCCTTGCTTATTACATTATGAACATCATCGGCAGATCGCTTGGTGCTGATACCTAGAAGCGAAGGAAAACCGCTGGCCGGGTTACCCTTTCGGTCCTCCCTGTGACAAGAGCT
>JANMZB010000751.1:0-12420 GCA_031382725.1 Sphingobacteriaceae bacterium
GGCGATACAAATGCCAAGTTTGATATTTTCAATTCCCATCTATCCGAATACGGCGTTTTGGGATTTGAGTACGGTTATGCATTAGCTAATCCGCAATCGCTCACCATCTGGGAAGCGCAATTTGGCGATTTTGTTAACGGAGCCCAGATTATTATCGATCAATTTCTGGTAAGTGCCGAAACGAAATGGCAACGTTCAAACGGAGTGGTAATGTTGCTTCCTCACGGATATGAAGGTCAGGGACCAGAGCACTCATCTGCACGAATTGAGCGCTTTATGGAAGCTTGCGCCGAATACAATATTCAGGTTGCAAATATTACAACTCCAGCAAATTATTTCCATTTGCTGCGCAGACAGTTGAAACGATCTTTCCGTAAACCTTTAGTAGTATTTACGCCAAAGAGTTTGCTTCGTCATCCGCAATGCGTAAGTAAAATGGAAGAATTTACTCAAGGTAAGTTTAGAGAGGTGATTGATGATACTTTTGTAAAAGCACAAGACGTGCGACGTGTATTATTCTGCACCGGTAAAATTTATTACGATTTGTTGGAGAAACAACAAACCGATAAGCGTAAAGATGTTGCCATTGTACGCGTAGAGCAGGTTTATCCCACACCATTTGCCCAACTTCAAACGATTAAAGATAAGTATAGCAAAGCAAAAGAATTAGTTTGGGTACAGGAAGAACCTGAAAATATGGGTGTTTGGCCTTACTTCTGTAGGAAATTCAGAAACTCGGATATTAAGCTTGATGTGATTTCGAGAAAAGAAAGCAGCAGTACGGCTACCGGTTATGCTAAGCAGCATGTTTCACAGCAATTGTATATAATTGGCAAAGCCTTTGAAGACAATGCCGGAGCAGAAGTAAAGAAAACGGTTGTTGAAACCACCAATAAAGCGGTTAAAGTAGATTAAATTAAATAAAGGATATTATGAGTTTAGAGATCAAAGTTCCGCCGGTAGGCGAATCGATTTCAGAAGTAACCTTATCCCGGTGGATAAAACAGGATGGTGATGTAGTTGCGATGGATGAGGTTATAGCTGAACTTGAATCTGATAAAGCTACGTTTGAACTAACGGCCGAAAAAGCAGGAACATTGAAAACGATTGCAAAGGAAGGCGACACGCTGGAAATTGGTGCGGTTGTTTGTACGGTAGAAGAAGGTGCTTCGGCGCCTGCATCAGCACCGGCTCCGGTTGCTGCGGCTACTCAGGAAAAGGCTGTTTCTCCTGCCGGATATGGTGGCTCAGCCGAAACGATACAAATTAAGGTTCCGCCGGTAGGCGAATCTATTACAGAAGTAACACTTTCTGCCTGGCTTAAAGCCGATGGCGACTTTGTAAAAATGGATGAGCAGATTGCCGAACTGGAATCTGATAAAGCTACGTTTGAGCTTACCGCTGAAAAGGCAGGTGTTTTAAAACGTGTTGCTAAAGAAGGCGATGTTTTAGAGATCGGATCGGTAGTGTGTAATATCGAAGTTGGCGCAAGTGCCGCTGTTAGTACATCAGCTCCATCATCGGCCCCAGCCGCAGAACAAAAGCCTGCTGTGCAAGCTGATAAGTCTGTTTCTTATGCTGCGGGAACACCATCTCCATCTGCCGCAAAAATTTTAGCCGAAAAGGGTGTTGATCCAAAATCGGTAAATGGAAGTGGGATAGCGGGAAGGATTACGAAAGAGGATGCGTTGAAGTCGGAGAAGTCTGAGAGTCCGAAGACGGAAAGTCCGAAAGTTGTTGCTCCATCTCCTGCGGTGAGTGCCGGGGTGCGGCAAGAACGTCGCGAAAAGATGTCCGGCTTACGCAAAACAATCGCAAAGCGTTTGGTTGCTGTTAAAAACGAAACAGCCATGCTCACTACTTTTAACGAAGTAGATATGCAGCCGATTATGGAAATTCGTGCTAAATACAAAGATAAATTTAAGGAGAAGCATGGTGTAGGTTTAGGCTTTATGTCGTTCTTCACCAAAGCAGTGTGCGAAGCATTAAAAGAGTTTCCTACTGTTAATGCACGTATCGAAAATGAAGAAATTGTTTATAGTGATTTTGTAGATGTTTCAATTGCGGTATCGGCTCCCAAAGGTTTAGTTGTTCCAATTATTCGTAATGCAGATGCATTGTCTTTAGACGGAATCGAAAAAGCGGTTGTTGCCCTGGCAGGCAAAGCACGCGATAATAAATTATCAATTGAAGAAATGACTGGTGGGACGTTCACTATTACAAATGGTGGTGTGTTTGGTTCTATGATGTCGACCCCGATTATCAATGCGCCACAATCAGCTATTCTGGGAATGCATAATATTATTGAGCGGCCTGTAGCTGTAAATGGTCAGGTTGTAATTCGTCCGATGATGTATGTGGCTTTATCTTACGATCACCGGATAATTGATGGACGCGAGTCTGTAGGTTTCCTGGTAAGGGTAAAACAGTTATTAGAAGACCCGACGAGATTACTATTGGGGGTATAAAAAATAAAGTATTCTGATTTTAAGCCCGATTCGTCGGGCTTTTTCTATTCCATAATGTTCCAAAAATTTCTATTAATTATTTTAATATCGCCTTGTTGTTTATTCGCCCAGCAAAAGGAACAAACGATATGGCTGGCAATAGTTAACAGTAGCCGGTTGTCGGATAAATTCTCGCTGCACATGGATGTCCAGATCAGAACAGCCGATGATGCTGATTATATAAGGAATCTTATTTTTCGTCCCGGATTAATATATCATATAAATAAGAAAAATAGTGTGACAGCGGGATATGTATATGCTGAAACCCTTGCAGATCCAAACATGGATAACGCTAAGGATTTGATAGAACACCGGGCTTGGGAGCAATACATCTTGAGGTCAAAGATCAGCAGGGCTTTTATTGTTCAGCGTTTAAGACTTGAACAGCGCTTTCTGAATATTAATGCCCAAAGTGTTTTTTCTCAACGATTACGATATCTGGCAAAAGCAATGGTGCCGTTAAAACGAGACTCCGTTTTCAAAAAAGGAGTTTATTTTGCTTTGCAGGATGAGGTTTTATTAAATATTCAAAATAAGGAAAAGATAAATAATAAGTATTTCGACCGGAACAGATTATCTGTTGTTGCCGGATATCGCTTAAGTGAGAAGATGGATTTGGATGCCGGATATCTTTTTCAATATACTGCCGGTTTCAAAAACCATATCTCAACACATGCATTGATGTTAACCGTTAATACACGTTTTTGATGTGTAGGTTAGTGTCTTGAAATTGATCCTGAGCCGCTTTTGGTTTGATTCACTTTAGGATTTCCGGTATAAGTTATATTGCCGGAGCCGCTAAGTTTTGCATTTAGCTCTTTTTCAGCAAATACTGTTGCATTTCCAGAACCGCTTACCTTGACACTTGTAACATCGGTTTTAAGGCTTCTCCCTTCAAATCCCCCAGAGCCGCTAACAGAAAGGTTAGAAACCGAAGCAGAACCCGATACCGTTAATCCACCCGAACCACTAATTGCTGCGTTGAAGTTTGAGGTTTGAATAGTTGCCTGAATACTCCCTGAACCACTAACCTGTGCATTTAGCAAAGTTGCTTTGATAACCCCGTTTACTTCTATGTCCCCCGAACCACTTATTGAAAGGGTGTTAAGCGATTTGGCACTAATGTAAATTTTAACTTTTTCTCTGTTTGACCAGTTCCAGCCGCCCGATTTAAGATTTCTTATTTTTAAAATACCGTTTTCAACTTTTGTTTCAGTGTTTCGAATAGCGTCTTCGTCGCCTTCAAGTCTCAGGTCTTCTGTGGAGCCCATTTTAACAAATACATCATAAGCACCGCTGGAGCTTATTCCTGTAAAATTAGAAACAGAACGCTTCTCAACTTCTACATTGTTTGAAGATAAAATAGTTCTTGACCCGGCAACGCTTATGATAGGTAGTAATAACAAAAGCCAGCCGAATGATGCGAATAAAGTTTTCATATTTTGGGTTTTTCTAATAGACGCCGACTTTGCCGGATAGTTGCACTAGTTTTGAATATAATTTACTTTGATGTAAAAATTGTCGGTGTCGACCAGAATGGAACGGGCACGGATCGTTTGCCATTCAGATGAAAAATCCTGCATCGTCCATTTAGCGGTTTTTTCATTTGTCTTGATTTTTAGTGGCATTTTGAAGTCTGCAACATTTGCTTTCCAGCGACATTGGAATGATTTCTTGCCAGTTTTTTTTACCTCGAGCACCGGTATTTCAGTGTGCCGCAGGTATTGATTAAAAACAGGAGTTAGGTCCTTGCCTGATGTTTGATTAATATAGCTAACAACTTCTTCCGCGGTGGTGGTTTGATGCCGGAATGTTTTATTCAAACCTCTTAGAATTCGCAACCAGGTGTCATCATTGTCTATCACACTTCTGATTGTATGGAGCATGTTCGAACCCTTCATATACATATCACCAGATCCCTCCTTATTAACGTTATACGTTCCAATAATGGGAATATCGTTTAAAATTCCTTTTCTTAAACCTTTAATATATTGAGCTCCGGCAAGTTTTCCTTTAATCGATTCCACAAAAAGCCCTTCACTATAATTGGTGAAAGATTCATGAATCCACATATCGGCAATGTCTTTTGAGGTGATATTATTTCCAAACCATTCGTGCCCCGATTCATGTACGATAATAAAATCCCAGAACAGGCCAAAGCCAGTACCGGAAAGATCTCTTCCGCGGTAGCCTTTTTTATAATTGTTCCCGTAAGCGATTGCACTTTGATGTTCCATACCCAGGTAGGCGGTTTCAACAAGTTTGTAGCCGTCGCGGTAAAAAGGGTAGGGGCCAAACCAATGCTCAAAAGCTTTTAGCATGGGTTTTACATCAGCATCGAAATGTGGTCTGGCTTTGCTGATGTTTTCTTTTAGAACGTAATAATCAAGTTTCAACTTACCCGATTCTCCATCAAAGGAATCTGAGAAATGAGCATAATCTCCGATGTTTAGCGTTACATTATAATTGTTGATTGGATTTGATACAAACCAATTGTATTGGGTGTAATTGTTTTCTTTTTCAGTTGATGAACGCAAGGTCCCGTTGCTAACGTTCATCAATCCTTTTGGTACGGAAATACTAATCAGCATGCTATCCGGCTCGTCGGATTGGTGATCTTTTGTGGGCCACCATGAACTCGCTCCAAGTCCCTGGCAGGCAACTCCAACCCGGGGTTTTCCCAGGCTATCTTTCGAAAAAACGAAGCCACCATCCCAGGGAGCGTTTTTAGCGATCATAGGCACTCCTGAATAAAATACCCGAAAATCATGTCTACTTCCTTTTTTTATGATCTCGGGAAAATTGATAAATACCGCATTAAACTCCCTCTTAAATTTTAGGTTTTGCCCCTGGTATTCAATTTTTTCTATCTGATAGTTATCGAATAAGTCGAATTGAAGCTCTTTAAAATCCGCGACAGCGGTGAATCGAAAAAGATTAGAACCGTTGATTTGCCTTTTATCGGGATCAACTTTTATATCAAGATGGTAATAGTTTACATCGTAGCAAGTTCGCAGCGGAGTAAGCATTCCCCGCAAAGTGTCGGCTTTGGTAAAGACTTGTTTAGATTTTAGAAGCTGCGCCTCGCAAAAGCCCGAACTTATCAGAAAAAACAATAGAAATATAGAATAGCGCATTATGGAATTTTACGATCTCCCTTAAAACTCGCTAAATTATCCGGGCTAAACCGTGTAAATCTGCAAATAGTTTTCCTTAAGCATATTAATCGCTTAACTTTGGCCTCCAAACAACAAAAAATAATATGCAATACGACGTTACGGTAATAGGAAGTGGTCCGGGTGGATATGTTGCCGCCATCAGGTGTGCTCAACTTGGATTAAAAACTGCCATTATTGAGAAATATAATACGCTTGGCGGAACCTGTTTAAATGTAGGATGTATCCCTTCAAAAGCACTCCTTGATTCTTCGGAGCACTATCACAATGCCGCGCATACTTTTAAAACTCATGGTATAAATATCAAAGATTTAAAGGTTGATATGAAGCAGATGATTGCTCGAAAAAACGTAGTAGTACAAGAAAACACAACAGGAATTACCTTCCTGATGAAGAAAAATAAAATTACCACTTATCACGGACTTGGATCCTTTGTAGATAAAAACACCATTAAGGTTACCAAAACAGATGGTGGAGAAGAAACTATTACATCTAAAAATGTAATTATCGCTACTGGTTCTAAGCCAACAGCTTTACCTTTCCTCCCGGTTGATAAGAACAGAATTATCACGTCAACCGAAGCATTGAATATTCCCGAAGTTCCTAAACATCTTATCGTTATTGGCGGTGGGGTAATTGGTTTAGAGTTGGGATCGGTATATGCACGTTTGGGCGCAAAGGTTACCGTAGTAGAATTTATGGATGCCATTATCGGCACCATGGATAAATCACTGGGAAAAGAGCTGCAAAAGTCGCTGACTAAAATTGGTTTTACTTTCCTTTTGGGACATAAAGTAACCGGCGCTGCTGTAAAAGGTAAAGCTGTTAGCGTAACTGCCGAAACTCCGAAAGGGGAGAAAATTACACTTGAAGGTGATTATTGTATTGTTGCGGTTGGTCGTTCTCCGTATACTGAAGGGCTTGCGTTAGATAAAGCAGGCATCACTTTAGAAGAAAAAGGTAAAAGGATTTCGGTTAATGAACATCTGGAAACTTCTGTTCCGGGAATTTATGCAATTGGCGATGTTGTTAGAGGTGCCATGCTTGCGCACAAAGCTGAAGAAGAAGGTGTTTTCGTTGCTGAAACAATTGCCGGACAAAAACCACATATCAATTATAACCTGATACCCGGAGTGGTTTATACCTGGCCTGAAGTAGCCAGCGTGGGTTACACGGAAGAACAATTAAAAGAACAAGGCAAAAAATATAAAGCAGGTACGTTTCCTTTCAAAGCAAGTGGCAGAGCTCGTGCCAGTATGGATACTGATGGTTTTGTAAAGGTTTTGGCTGATGCTGAAACCGACGAAGTTTTAGGTGTGCATATGATCGGTCCAAGAGTTGCGGATGTGATCGCAGAGGCGGTAATGGCGATGGAATTTAGAGCATCTGCGGAAGATATTGGCCGCATCTGCCATGCGCACCCTACCTATACAGAGGCATTTAAGGAAGCGGCTTTAGCGGCAACCGAGAATAGAGCCTTGCATATTTGAGGTTAAAGGGTTTAAAGATCAAAGGTAAAAGGCTCTGGAAATAGGAACCTTTTTTATGATTTAATATTTTGTACATGCCTTTAAGATTAAGTTCCGAGATTTAGCAAAAACGAAGCAAGTCATGCCTCAGATATTAGAAAACGTTTCTCTAAAAAAATACAACACGTTCGGTGTAGAAGCCCACGCACGCTGGTATACTGAAATTAACTCTGAGGAGGATCTCGGCGAGTTATTTAAGGACGACCGCTGGAAGCGAACTGAGCGTTTGGTTTTGGGCGGAGGGAGCAATCTGTTACTCACGAAAGATTTTGAGGGCCTTGTAATACGCATCAATATTAAGGGTATTGCCAACAAAGTTAATGAGTCCAAAGTGGTTGTTACGGCTGGTGCCGGAGTGGTTTGGAATGATCTGGTGATGCATTGCGTTGATCACGGATATGCGGGAATGGAAAACTTGAGCTTAATCCCTGGTTCAGTGGGAGCGTCTCCTATCCAAAATATTGGCGCTTATGGAGTAGAACTGAAAGATGTGTTCCTTTCTTGCAGAGCTTTCGAAATTGAATCCGGTAAAATAATAGAGTTTAGTAGAGAGGATTGCGAGTTCGGCTATCGCGAAAGCATTTTTAAAAGTAAGCTGAAAGGAAAAGTTATTATTACCGCTGTAATGTTTGGTCTTTCAACGGTTCCATCATTAAACTTAAGCTATGGTGCAATTGGAGAGGAGATGCAAAAACGCGGAATTATTAGGCCTACAATCAAAGATGTATCTGATGTAGTTTCACATATTAGAGTAAGTAAACTTCCCGATCCTTCAACAATTGGTAACTCCGGCAGCTTCTTTAAGAATCCGGTAATAACCGAACAAGAATTTAAACAGGTGCAGTCTGTTTTTCCAGACACTGTTCACTTCTGTCTACCAAACAGTACAGTGAAATTAGCGGCTGGATGGTTAATTGAAAAATGCAGTTGGAAAGGAAAAAAAGTTGGCGAAACCGGTACCTGGAAGAACCAGGCTTTGGTGCTTGTGAATTATGGAAATGCTACAGGTACAGAGATTTACGAATTTTCGACGCAAATAATAGATGATGTTAAAACGAAAACAGGAGTCACTTTAGAGCGTGAAGTGAATATTATTTAAGATTAATTTACTGTTAATTTTCAATACTTATAAGAGATATTAACTGATGTTGGTCTGATTAGCATAGTTGTTGCAAAGGTGATTACAAGTTTGTTTAAACAGTAATAATAACCTTAACTCAAACAACATGACTAAGATAGAATTCAACACAATGGTTATGCGTCAGGCAAGTTCACTAAAGATGTATGCATTACATTTTACTCATGACGCTGATGATGCGAATGACCTGGTTCAAGATACGTTGCTAAAAGCCATTACTTATTATAACAAGTTTAAAGAAGGTACAAATCTTAAAGGTTGGTTGTATACCATCATGAAGAACACCTTCATCAACAACTATCGTCGCTTTGTTAAAATAAGCTCTTTCGTTACTAAGTCGGATGAAATTTCATCAGCAAACCTGGTTTTCAGTTCAACTAAAAACCAAGGCGAATCTAAATTCATCATGGACGATATTAAATCTGCTTTAAGCAAACTTCCTGAAGAATATTATGTTCCATTTAGCATGTACTTCGAAGGATTTAAATACCACGAGATTGCAGATCATTTAACAATTCCAATTGGAACAGTTAAAACCCGTATTCATGTAGCTCGCAAGCTTCTTAAGAAAAGCTTAAGACCATACGATAACGGAGTTAAAAAGCCGTTATACGCAGAGCTTGATTAAATAGCCCCTTTTCTAAAACTCATCATACATAGAGCGTACAGGTGCCAGCCTGACGCTCTTTTTTTATGCTGTTTTTAAAAAAAGATTTTAGATATGAGACTTGAGATCCTGTAAGTTTCATATTGGATGTGGTGTTTAATCATGATGATTTCATCATCTTTAGTAGCTTTGCCAGCGTATCAATAACACATCACATGATTAAGGCCTTTCTTTTCGATTTAAACGGAACAATGATTGACGATATGGATTACCATGCGAAAGTATGGGAAGATATCCTTAACAATCAGTTAGGTGCTAGTTTAACGTCGGAAGAAGTGAAGTTGCAGATGTATGGCAAGGGTGAAGAGATGTTGGTACGGGTATTTGGTGAGGGGAGATTCACGCTTGAAGAAATGCGGAAAATAACTTTTGAAAAAGAAAAATATTACCAGCGTATATTCAGGCCTCATTTGAAATTAATTTACGGCCTTGATGCTTTCCTGGAAAAATCCCATCAGAAAAATATTAAAATGGCCATCGGATCGGCGGCAATTATGTTTAATATAGATTTTGTGGTTGATGGTTTAGACCTTCGCAGGTATTTTCCGGTTACGATAAGTGCTGATGATGTTGAAAAAAGCAAACCCGATCCTGAAACGTTTTTGACCTGTGCTGAACGTTTGGGCATAAAACCTGAAGAGTGTCTGGTGTTTGAAGATAATCCGAAAGGTGTTGAATCTGCTTTGCGCGGAGGAATGAAATCTGTTGTGCTTACCACTATGCACGAGGAACATGAGTTTAATAATATGCCTAATATTTTAAAATTTGTTAAAGATTATGATGATCCGTATCTCGATACGCTATTGTCATCTAATACTATTAATTAACAATTTATGATTGGTCAAAAGTCTTTTGTATTTTATTGTTGTGTTTTTATTTTGAGTTTTTCGCTAACAGAAAATTTGTCTGCGCAAGATCTAAATAGCATAATCGCATCACAGGCAACAGTAAATTGCGTTTCCGCACAGTTTGCGTTTACTGAAGGGCCTGCAATAAATAAGCATGGCGATATCTTCTTTACCGATCAACCAAATAATCGCATCTGGAAATACTCAACAGATGGAAAATTGTCAGTTTTTCTGGAAAACGCCGGCCGGTCTAATGGGATGTATTTTAATAATGATGGAAATCTTATCGCATGCGCGGATGAGAAAAATCAGTTATGGTCAATAAATCCGGATGGAAAGGTTAAAGTTTTACTGGAGAACTTCAAAGGTCACAGCTTTAATGGTCCAAACGATGTGTGGGTTGATAAACGTGGAGGCTTATACTTTACCGATCCTTTTTATCAAAGAAAATATAATAGCAGAACTAAGACGGAAGAGCACGGTGAAAATGTCTATTACCTTCCCAAAGGCGCTAAAGAGGCTATTCTTGTTGATAGTAATTTAGTAAGACCAAACGGAATTGTCGGATCATCGAGAAAGAAAAACCTTTATGTTTCTGACATAGAAGATAAAAAGATTTATAAATACCGGATTAATAAGGATGGAACTTTAAGTGACCGGAAGCTTTTTGCGACACACCAATCAGACGGGATGACTCTTGATAATAAGGGAAATTTGTATGCGACCGGTAAAGATGTGGCCGTATTTGATAAATCGGGAAAACTGCTTGGAACAATTCCTGTAACACCATCGTGGACTGCGAATGTTTCCTTTGCAGGGAAGAAACGGAATATCTTATTTATTACCGCATCAAAGGCTATTTATACTTTGAAAATGCGGGTAAAAGGCGTGAAATAACATCAGGGATTCGTTTTAGCAAAAATCAACCCTGCCACAACCGCCTGCACCAAACCATAAACAAACCAACTCACAACCATCAGGATAGTTATATCCAAGGCACTAAATGTAATCCACATTACCGGGAGCAGTGCAACAATGGAATAAGTTAATCCAAACTCCAGTCCCCGTAAAATGGTTGGGCCATTAAAAAGTGCTTTGAACCGATCCCAAAACCAGGAGAGCGCAAAGCTGATGATAAAGGCATGCAAATAAAACAGGATATCCCTGCTTCCATCCGAGTTAAACAGAGGATTGTTATACTCGATAAATAAAGCCGGAAAGAATCTAACGGCCAGGAAAAGTCCACCGTAACTAAGGATAAATAAGATTGCTCCTGCAGTAAGCCCTGAAATAAGGATTTTCTTCATTTTGTTGTTCTTAAATTACGATATTCTTCGGAGCCTATATTTTTATAGACTGCAAAGATTTCTTTTTTAATATTCTTAAAGCATTTGTTCAAATCTCTAATTTCATCTTCAATACGGTCATTTTGGAACTTCAGCGATTCAATACTTTTATCTAGTAAATTATCAATTTGAGAATTTAGGTTTCCATGGAGCGTCAATACATCCTTCGTGATATTTTCCTTAATCATATTTAATTGAACAAACTGCTGACTGATAAGCTGGACACGATTAATGTGGCTGTCTTGAGGTTTGTCTGAGAAATACTTTTCTAATAAACTTTTTAAAAACCGTACCTCCTCATCCATAAATATCAGATCTGATAATTGGTGCTTGTTTAGTTTTAAAAGCCATTGTAATTCTAAATTTTCGGATATCAGGTTCATGATTATATTAGTTTAATATTTTCACATTCAGGTTAAATTCTACATCCAGCTCATTATTGGTTTGGATCATTCCTCCAATTTTTCGGGGTGGAACGATATTGAAATCAGAAAAGTTTACCTGCCTGTTTCCTACCATAATTAAAGAGTTGGGCCCGTTTTTTATAAGCTTGTACGCTACATTAAAACGCCTGGTAGCGCCTGCCAGCTCTATCGTTACAACACCGGTTAATAATTCTGTAGTCGCATTATCATCAGGATACTTACTCAGGCTCAAAAACCGGATAACCAAATTTGGATATTCTTTTACTTTCAGTGTTTTTCGTAAATCGCCAGTCATAACCGGATTATGGCAATCAAATTTTCGTACATCTAATTTCACATTGCCCAAAAGCTTTAATGGTTCGCCCGAATTTCCTTTGTAAAGGCTGAGGGTATCTGGCGTACAATAATTGGCTATAACACAGTTAAACTTATTAACGTTAGTGCTTCCCCCAACTTTCAAAAAACATCCTTTTGTAATTACCCATCGGGTTAAATGAGGCTTACTAACCTGCATGTTAAAAGCCGACATGCCAATTAGTAAAATGAACCCTATGAGCTTTGAGTAGTACATGCTGCATATTAAAATGAAGAAAGCAGGCTGATATCGATCAACCTGCTTTTTGGAAACATTCAATTAAAACCCAACAACAGCCTGGATAACATATCCTTTAAATTTGCCACCATTGCGATAATCTGCGGCAGGAAGATCTTTAAATTCTTGTGTTACATATTCGCCTTTTAACAAAACGTTCTTTGTTAAGAACCAACCGGCAGCAAAAGCCAG
>JANMZB010000774.1:0-1127 GCA_031382725.1 Sphingobacteriaceae bacterium
TGTTGTTTTTGTTGTTTAGCAATATTCTGTTGATTTGTTACAGCACCATCTTTAGAGAATACATTTGTATTGAATTGATTATTCTTAATGCCTTTATTATGTATCTTTTGCTTTTGGTAACCAGTAGAAGCACGAACGAACAAACAACTTTTTAATTTTTTACTTATAAAGACTCTATGACGAGTGACGAACAAATAAGAAACGCTTTCGATAATAAAGACTGGCAGGAAATTAAAGTATCCGACTCCTGGCAAATATTTAAAATAATGGCCGAGTTTGTTGATGGCTTTGAGAAGCTGGCTAAGATTGGTCCTTGTGTATCCATATTCGGTTCGGCAAGAACCGCAAATGATAATAAATATTACAAACTAGCTGAAGACACTGCACGTTTACTAACCGAAAAAGGTTATGGCGTAATCTCAGGCGGTGGCCCTGGAATTATGGAAGCTGCAAATAAAGGAGCGTATGAAGCCGGTGGAAAATCGGTTGGCTTAAATATTGAATTGCCCTTCGAGCAATTTCACAATAAATACGTAGACCGGGATAAATTACTTGAGTTCGATTATTTCTTCGTTCGCAAGGTAATGTTTATGAAATATTCTCAGGGCTTCATCATTCTCCCCGGCGGTTTTGGTACGATGGATGAAATGTTCGAAGCAATCACCTTAATTCAAACCGGAAAGATCGCCCGTTTCCCGATTGTTCTAGTTGGTACCGATTACTGGAGCGGCTTATTAGATTGGGTAAATAAACAAATGTTAGATGCTGGCAATATCAGCCCTGAAGATTTAAATCTCTACCGGTTGGTTGATACTGCTGAAGAAGCGGCAGAACATATTTTTAGGTTCTATAATAAATATGTATTGAAACCAAATTTTTAGAATCAAGTCCAGTAGAACCTAGCATCATACCCTTAAAAATTCTCTATCATTAAAATATTCTGATTTAATATATATAAGGTGTTATTTTCTGATACCTTATAACGGAAGCCTATTGGCGCTTTGCTCAAACATCAATTTTTTTAGGGCTATTAAAACTGGAATTAATAATAAGTAAACAATTTATATTATTATGTGCATAGTCCGCGCCATGCGGATGAAAGTAAAACTTCGATAAAAAAATAATTT
>JANMZB010000825.1:0-1421 GCA_031382725.1 Sphingobacteriaceae bacterium
CGCTGCCCAAAAACTTCCGGTACTCTGCAAGGCAGTGACACGTTACGACTTTGAAGGATAAAAATAAAAGTTTATGGGTTTATGGTTTATAGGTTTATAAACGATCAACTTTTAAACCAATCAACAAAAACGACATGATACTGAGGTGTGATAGAATGTGTGTCGAGATTGAGAACCAAAGGAACTGTAGAAGAGTGCTTTGGACTAAATCCCATGAACATAGCACGACGTGATCTTGGAGTAAACTTTGGAAGCTTGGATAGACCCTGCAGTTTTGGGTCCAGGACGTAGGTTGGACAACCAAAAACATGTGCATTGGTAAGGATACGACGGGCTTGTTTGGAGCGAACAATCATCTCGAGTGGAGCAATACCATTTGATTTGGGCATGTGGTTATAGAGCCACACTGCACAGGAGATGGCCATGGGCCAAATATCGGTAGTAATTACAGTTGGCCACCGGATTGCGGCGTGAATCAACATAGTACGTGCAATGGAGAAAATAGTTCCAATTGCACGTTCAGCAGCGCCGTTTTGATGGTGAGCGCCAACGCCACTACATCGAACAGTTTGATTGTATGCTTGAAGACTTAAATGAATATCTTTAGAAGCGAAAATTCCGTTGTCATTATGATAGCCTTGAATTATTACGCCATGGTCGAAGAGTTCGCGTTCAAATCGTAATTTGCCTTCAATAGTCTCATTTGCATTTTGTTGCACATGAAAATGGATACCAATGTAGTTCGATCCATGATCATAGAATAGACAGCCACCAGTGTACATTAGGTCAGAGCTTGTTTTACCTTTGGAATCAAACAAACGACCTTTCTGTGTAACACTGAAATGATCTAAGGATACACGTTGACCAGGAAGGAGGTCGTTGGATTTAATGGAGACTGGGTCGGTCGGAATTCGTTGACCTTGATAGCCAGTAGGACGAGATTTAGCTTTTCCATATCGACAGCTAGCACATTTAGGATGTTCGCATTTACTAGCGCTCAAGACAATGGGACTCAAACCAAGCTGTCCAGATTTGAGAGCCAATTGTACACTTGAAAAATTTAAATGTCCTAGTCGAAAGTGCCAACGAAGAAGTTCTTTTTGAGCGGCACTTAAATTTTGATTTGTTGCGTTCGTTAAGCATAAATGTAATTCAGTTGCAAAATCATTAAGAGTCGCTTGAATTGTTGGTAAGTTATTCGATGGATTGTAGGGAATAGTAAAAGAAAAATTCGTTGACGTGAGAAGAATGCCATTACGACTTTGTTCAGATTTGACGTCGGATGGAGCGTTCTGAAAGAAAGCTTGTGGACTAAAGATTCTTCGTGTAGCTTCGGGTACATGATATGCAGGAGAAACCAATGTGTATGGTGTTCCATCATCGGTAGTGACTGTGTAATGGACGGTACCAATTCCGGCGAT
>JANMZB010000828.1:0-1496 GCA_031382725.1 Sphingobacteriaceae bacterium
GACAAATTACGGGTACTAGAGGTGATGAAAACACAAATGACCTCAGAATTCAGATCGTTCCTTGACCACCCGTCTACCATCCAATTCCTCCAAACGCGGCACTCCAAATACCAATCGAAAGACGACGGATGGAATTCCCTCGCCGAAGACAATCCGCTAGATATTCAGATACAATCTACCGATATCCCGGACATGAAGCAAGTATGGTTGAGATTCACGAAAGACATGGGGATGGAGGATGTCTACGGTAAGGCGTTCGATTCAGTCATGGTCCGACAAGAAGACTCAAACCCCATGTCCCAGCCAAATTATGGAAATTGGATAATCTTGGCGCTGGAATGCCTCCGACAGATCAGTGTTCGAGCCACTGACCAGAATGACGACTGGACATCAGTCAACGTCGTAACCCGGACAAGGATAGGAGAACTCTTCCAACGTTACCGTGAATTCCTCCACGATACCTTGAAGGACCCTCAGAGGCAAATCGATGGGTTGACGGTACTACTCCGGATCCTACCAGCAGGACTACACGGAATCATGGATCAGAGATTCCTGGGACAGCTTCCTCCGATGTACCATTGTATGATCTTGGGCATCAATCGTAACGATAAGAAAGCGGCCCTAGGACCACTACTGGATGACCTCGCGAAGGTCGAACCCCCTGCAAAGATACGCCTCCCACGAGAGGTACGAGCGTTACTCCCTGACGTAAGTACCGAGGGGTTCCTTCGATCCAAACCGAAGAAGAAGAAAACGGCCACCCCAATCAACTCACTAGAGTGCACCGCCCCAGCAAAGACACCGCCCACCAGCGAGAACCCCACCCAGACCGTCATTGATTGTACTGCATCCCCGGACGAACAGAAGGCCAGTGAGGCGTCAAAGGACCAACCCGTCGACGATCGGAAACCAGCAGCTACCGAGCCACGCCAAGAAGCACGCAAGAGATTGGCCCAATCGTGCGAAGACTTGCTTGACGTATTTCAAAACCGGGCACAAGAACGGAATAAAGCCAAACGACAACAATTCGATCGTTCCCCGTAGGAAAAGCCCGACCACCATCATCCTACCTACATGATACACACTGCCCGTCTACATCTAATCCATGTTCAAAATGCCTATTTCTTACCATACACGCAAATAATCTACACATATCGGATTGCATACCCCACCCTAATTATTCATCCGAGCTAGCCTCCTATTGGTAGGTAGGACCCCCTCAAAATGGAAGACCCTTGAGGAGGCTCTACACTAAGGGGAGTAATGGGTAGAATCCAGGGTCGGTACAGGAACAGAGTACGATACCCCTACGGCATACGGTAAGTCAGTACGATCATTACTACGGTACCGGAACACCGTACGAGTATGCTGTATAGTACTAGTCATGATATTATGATATGGAGGTATCCTAATATGGGACGTTGTACCAGATACTCGGATACTAAGAAAAGACCCCAACGGATGACCAGAAGGAAAGTCACCCTTCCATAGCTCAC
>JANMZB010000837.1:0-1045 GCA_031382725.1 Sphingobacteriaceae bacterium
CGACGGCAGAGACATCTAAACTGGAAATCTTAGCAGATATGCAAGATAAAGCAAACCCGACAACCAGCAAAAAGTTCTGAGTGTGGATCATCCTCGCTATGGAGTACATCCGAGAAGTGAGTTTATTGGCCACTGACCAAACCAACGAATGGATTGCAATAAACGACAACTCTCGTTCACAATTGGACAAAATATTCGGGATGTATACCAGTTATGTCCAAGAAACGACCAAGGAACCGCAACGCCAGATCAACGGAATGACTGTACTGTTACGGGTATTCTCAACAGGGTTGAATGGGTTCTTGACTCAGGATTTCCTTCAGTACTTGTCGCCGATATACCATAGTAGATTATTTGGGATGAACCGTAACGAAAGACAACTCGGACCACGTCAAGTCCTTGAAAAGACAGCAAGGACCTCTGACAAGAAGATGACTAGAGTGCCAAACGGAATACGAGCGATGTTCCCCGACGTTTCGACGCAAGGATCCATCTACTTAGCAACGCACCCCATGGCTGAGAGTATACAGTTGCTAGCCTATTCCCAAGACAACCGGAAGCCACCGCCACCTGGACCCCAACCAGTCGACGAGATCGGAGACCAAGTAACCATCACCTCCCTCCCGCCAGAGAACAAGGACCAAGTATTCTGTGAAGGGAACAGCAACCAGACTCCGATCGTTATTGACGAGACTTGCTCGCCCCCCAAACCACAGGATTCGGATGATACGGAGATGGCCGACGACGATCGAAAACCGGAAGCCAGCACCGGATACCGTTCCCAGGATATAGGGACCGACTATGCGGAGGATACCGACGATGACGACACTCTTAGCAAGACGAGTGCGAATCGAAAGCGACGCAGGGTATAATCCCCGCAGATCGACGATTGAACCCTACCCCATAACTACCGCAGATCGAAGATTACCCCTACACGATAATTCACATGTTTCATTGACTAACGTACATCACAACCAGGGCGAGTACCCTAAGCGTACACGAGAATTCACATGTTGCATTGAATACTGTCTATCACATCCGAGGC
>JANMZB010000880.1:0-1612 GCA_031382725.1 Sphingobacteriaceae bacterium
GTCTGATGACCGTGCACTTCTCCCGGAAGAGGCAACGTATACAGACCAACATGGCAACGTACGACCAAAACTTACCACTATCGGTTGGGAGCTACAAGTCGAATGGGCCGACGGAACATCGTCTTGGATAACGCTCAAAGACATAAAAGACTCTAATCCCATCGAAGCAGCTGAGTATGCCATCTCCAACAATATTGCCGACGCACCGGCGTTTTCTTGGTGGGCACGGAAATCCTTACGCCATCGAGACCGCTTCATCAAGAAAGTCAAAACACGGTACTGGAAACGTACCCATAAATTCGGCATCGAACTACCGAAGACCGTACAAGAAGGTCTTGATATAGACGCCCGTACGGGGACTGGCTTTTGGAGAATGGCGATTGAAAAGGAAATGAAGAATGTCATGCCGGCATTTGAGTTTCGCGATAACGACGCTGTACCGATCGGTTACAAGAAAATTGATTGTCACATCATATTTGACATCAAAACGGATCTCACACGAAAGGCCCGACTCGTCGCAGGTGGACATCAAACCGATGTCCCCAAAGAATCAGTATACTCTAGTGTAGTCTCCCGCGATAGCGTCAGGATCGCATTCCTAATTGCCGCCCTAAACGGCCTCGACATCCTCGCCGGTGACGTTCAAAACGCATACTTAAACGCACCAACGGCCGAGAAATGTTACACCATAGCAGGGCCTGAATTTGGCAAAGACAAGATCGGGAGACCAGTACTGATCGTTCGGGCACTATATGGACTGAGGAGCTCAGGTGCCCGATGGCGTGATCATATATCATCCACCCTTCGTGACGCTGGGTTCAAAGGATGCATGGCTGACCCAGATGTATGGATGAAACCAAATACTAAACCGGATGGTTTCAAATACTGGGAATATGTCCTGGTATACGTGGATGACGTACTGGTTCTGTCTCACAATCCTCAGTCCATTATGGACACGCTCGCAATGAAGTATACCTTGAAAGCTGGGAGCGTTCGCGCCCCAAAGGAATACTTGGGTTCCGACATTAAGAAGTTTACCATCCCCGAAGACGAAACGAACCCGCCGAAAGAATGTTGGGCAATGTCGTCGGACACTTATGTCAAACGATCCATTGCTGATGTTGAACGCGCATTGGAAGAAATAGGACAACGTTTACGGTCCAAGGTTACAACGCCTTTATCGTCTTCCTACCGCCCTGAACTCGACGCCACACCCGAACTCGACGATCGGAGGGCCAACTATTACCAAGGCCTAATCGGAGTCTTACGGTGGATTGTTGAGTTGGGTCGGATTGACATCATGGTTGCTGTTGCCATGCTGTCACGATACCTTCCAGATCCAAGGGAAGGACACTTGAAAGAGGTTTTACATGTATTTGTATATCTGAAAGCCTACGGGCGATCAATGGTTGTATTCGACGATACAAATCTGCAAGTAGACGAGTCTCGCTTTACGAAGTCTGATTGGGGATCATACTACCCTGACGCAGCTGAAGCTATACCGCCTAACGCACCTAAGCCCAGGGGCAACCATGTTGATATGACGTGCTATGTGGATGCAGACCACGCCGGTTGTCGTGTGACCAGGCGGTCACATACCGGAATATTGATC
>JANMZB010000005.1:0-18307 GCA_031382725.1 Sphingobacteriaceae bacterium
ACCGAGCCACCTGTATCTGTACCCAGAGATGCCATACATAAATCAGCTTGAACAGCTACGGCTGAACCTCCTGAGGAGCCACCGGGAACCTTTGTATTATCCGCATCGTTCTTAACAGGGCCGAAGTAAGAGTTTTCGTTGGAGCCACCCATCGCAAACTCATCGCAGTTTTGGCGGCCAATAATGATCGCATCTTCAGCCAAAATACGCTCTACAACTGTAGATGAGAAAATAGTATTATAATTTTCAAGGATTTTTGAGCCTGCGGAAATATTATGGTCTTTATAACAGATAAGGTCTTTAATTCCTAAAATCATACCGGCTAATTTCCCGGCAGTTCCATCAATTATTTTATGCTGAATCTGGATAGCTCTGGCTTTTGCTTCATCAGGATAAACCTCTACAAAAGCGTTTAAATGCTTTTTTTCTTCTATTCTGGTAAGGTAACTCTCAACAAGTTCAACTAACTGTAAATTACCTCCTTTTATCTCTTCTTGTAAAGAATTTAGAGATGAGTATTGATACATGGCGTGAAAATACGCATTTCTACGAAATGAATGCTTTTTTGAAGTTATTCCTTTAGTTTAAAATGGAAAAACCCCATCTGTTTAAAGATGAGGTTATACATTATAATAATCGAGACTAAATATCTCTTTGTTCTGAATCTTTTGTAGGAACCGGAGCTCCGTCCTTGCCTTCTTTAAATTCTTTTACCCCGCGGCCAAGTCCGCGCATCAATTCAGGAATTTTCTTACCTCCGAATAATAATAAAAGTACCGCTACAATTAAGATGATTTCCGGGGCACCCAAGCCAATTAAAAAAATACTGCTTATCATGTTCTATAATTTAGACTGTGTCTGATCTGTTTGTGGTTCTGTACTGGTTGATGTATCGCTAACCACATCAACTTTGATATCATCATGTACGGAATTTATATTGCGATGGATTTCTGCTTTAACTCCATCGGAGGCATCTTTAAATTCGCGAATGCCTTTACCAAGGCCACGGGCTAATTCTGGAAGCTTTTTACCACCAAACAATAATAGTACAACCGCCATAATCAACATTATTTCGGGAGTACCCATATTAAGGAATAAAAAAATCGAGTTAAGCATCATCGTCAAAAAAGTTTACAAATATACTTATATATACGAACAAAGTCTGGGTTTAGTTTGCAAGCCAGGATTCTGGATTGGTGGGGCTTCCACCTTTTCTTACTTCGAAGTGTAACTGAGTAGTACCGTCTACAGGGTCGGTTATTACCGCACCAATGTTTTGTTTCACCGCAACTTTTTCACCTTTTGATACACTTACAGACCGCAAATTCGAATAGACAGTAAAATATTCTCCATGAACAATTAATATGGCATAAGATCCGCCCATATTTAAAACCGTTGATACTTCTCCGGAGAAAACCGCTCTTACGGATGAGCCTGGATTTGTTTTGATATCCACACCATTATTATCCACCGTTACGTTTCCGTATTTAGATATCCCATACCTGGATACGATTTGTCCTTGTGCAACCGGCCATGGAAGTCGTCCGCGATTTCCTAAAAAGTCAGAAGATAATTTTGCTGCTTCCGGAGTAGAAGTTAAAACACTCGATCCTCTGGACACTGGTTTTGCCGTAGTTCCTGCTCTTTCGGCTGCTGCTTTGGCAGCCGCTTCAGCTCTTCTTCTGGCCTCAGCAATTTCGCGATTAATTGCAGCATTTATTGATCTGTTTAATTGGGCTACCTCTTTTTGTTTGCTCGATACTTCTCGCCTTACCTGTTTTTCCTGCTTAGTTAGCTTACTTAACTCTACCGCCTGATTCTTTTTTTCTTTACCGAGCGTTATTTTTTCATTCTCCTGGCTATGAAGAAGATTGTTTTTTTTGCGTTTATTTTGATCCAGTTCAACAATTTTCATTCCTAACTCTTTTTGAGTTTCTTGAATATATTGAGCCTGTTTTTTTCTGTAATCGCCAAATTGTTGAAGATATTTTAATCGTTTATAAGCCTGATTAAAATTCTCGGAAGCGAAGATGAACATCAACTTTCCGTAAGAACTTTGATTTCTAAAAGCAAAGAGAACCATGCCCGCGTACTCTTTTTTTAATTTATTAAGCTGGGCCTGTAACGAGCGAACATTATTGTTGCTTTCGGAGATTTGATTGTTAAGCAGTTTCACCTCCGAATTTATGGTGTGAATTTTCTCCTCTCTTAACCTGATTTGAGTATTAAGAACATTGATTTGTTTGATAGACAGCCTCTTGTTTTTCGAAATTTTGCTTTGCGATCTTTTTAGATCCTCAATCTCCCGTGTTAGCGCTTCTTTTCTTCGTTTTAATTCAGCACTGCTTTGGCCAAAAGACGCACCTGCAATACTTAAAAAGACGAAGAGAATGAAAACTTTCTTAAAAATCATAGATGCAAATCTATCTAAATTAATCCTTTACTGTATACCTTTTAGGCACATTAAAAGGAAAATCAGTAGCCTCGTTTATGGTAATTTGGGTGTAGTGAAGATCGATATTGATGCTTTTATTTGTTGCGTTAGATTGTATTGAAGCAGCTTGTGGAATATCTTGTCCGCCCACGTTTTGGTACTCGCCATAATTAATGGTCAGCGATTGCGATTTTTTTTCATCCCTCAAATTACTTTGGATAAGATTATGCTGATCGTTGCAGATCATCAGATAAACCAAGTCTTCTAAATTACCTTTAATCTGAATTTGTCCTCCATTAACAGTTACCGCAGATGACGGTGCTAATGCGGCAGGCAGCACATCGCCGATGAAAATATTTTGCAAGGTTATAAAATCAACTTGATCATTAGCGAACTCATAGATGTACTCAAATGGTTTGCGAGTATAAGTATTCTCAAATTTATTCATGATTTTAATACTATCCGGCGTAATTAAGGCACGGGCAACCTCACCTATCAGGGGATGAGAAACGGATGCCCATATTACTTTACCTTTTTGCATCCGGATGTTCATCACCACATCATTGCTTTTTTTATTGATAGTAAGCTCTGCCTTCGCTTTTAAAACTATGGTATTAAAATTTACCTGCTTTGCGGCAACTTTATTTAATACGTCAGCCTTATTAATAGTTGGTTTATTTTCTGAAACCGGGGCCACAACTACAGGTGTAACAGGCTTTCTTACTTTGCAGCCAAAAGCCGAAAGCAAGACAAATAACACTATCGCTTTACTCAATATATTTCTTCTCATAAATCTTTTTTTCTAGTGTGCCTGATTTCTCGCCTTTGGCTTTAGCTAATTTCCATTGTTCTAAAGCCTTGGCTGTATCTCCAATCTTAAACAAAATATCGCCGTAATGTTCTAATTGTGTGCCGTTATCAGAATTATGTTTAATTGCTTTTTCAATCCAAAGCCGGGCATCTGAATATTTTTTCTGTTTAAATAGTACCCAGGCATAAGTGTCTTCAAAAGATGAATTATCGGGTTCCAGCTCGTTAGATCTTTTAGACATGGTGGCAGCCCGGTCTAAATTTTCGTTTCTTAATGATAAATAATAGGCGTAATTATTCAACACGTAAGCATTGTTGGGATTCAATTCAAGAGCTTTCTCGTACGCCTGATCTGAATCCTTAAATTTTTTCACACCATTATAGGAATCGCCCAGGCCCGAATATATCTGTGATAGCAATTGTTTGTCTTCGACTTCTAAGGTGGAAGCATTTTTAAGATAGCTGATAGCTTTTTCGTGTTTACCCGTTTGAGCGAAAGCGATCGCGGTATATAAATATAAAGGAGCCTGATTAGGGAAAAGTGTTAATGCCTCTTCTCCATCTCTAATCGCCCCTGCATAATCTCTTTGGGTGACTTCAATATTTAAAAGCTGCTCCCAAATTTGGTACACCTGGTCGTTTAATTTAAGTGCTTGCTTGTAAGAAGTTTTGGCTTTGTCTAACTGATTATCCTGAAAAAGCACATCGCCATAAACTGAAAAAGATTTGGGATCGGTGGGATGAGTTTGTGTTACCAGAAGCCCAAGGGCAACTGTTTCGGTTCGGATGGTACTGTTTTTAAATTCAGGTAATAATGAAAGGATGATCTGGATCTTCGCATCGATGTTCAGCCCCGGATCATTGAAAGCGACTTTTAATTCTTCAAAAGCCTGGGCGATCTTACCCTGACTTTTGTAAGCATCTGCCAAAGCAAGTCTGATATAAGGATCGCTGGCATTTATACTTTTAGCTTTATCGAGTATTTCGATAGTCTTTTTAATATTTCCGGCTTTTAAATAAACCTCGCTCAGGTTTAAATAATTGCGCATTTCGGTGGGATTGCTGCTGATTAAACTTTCCAGATCACCCGATGCCTTTTCAGATTTACCCTGTTTCTGATAAACTCTTTGACGTGCGTTTACCAGATTTTCGGAATTACCAAAACGCTGTTCAATTTCAGTGTAGACTTTTTGGGCTTCATCGTTTTTGTTCTGGATATATAAAGCGTTTGCCTTATCGTAGTAATAATCTTCCTCGTAGGGATCAATCCTGATTAATTCATTAAAAGCCAGGATCAGCTGTTCTATATTTCTGGTCTTTTTATAAATGTCTGCCAGCAGAAGCCAGTACCATTTGTTTTCCGGATCAACAGTTACCGCCATCCTGATCAATTGTTCAGCTTCTTTATCCTGATTTTGTAAATGGTTATAATTGGCTAACTCATATAAGGCGGCATCATTCGCGGGTGAGATTTCGAGTACTTGTTTGAAGTATTTTTCTGCCTCGATAAAGTTCAGCTTTGCTTTCTCCCTCAGGCCATCATAAAAATAGCTTTTCATCCTCAAACTATCTTCGGCACTGATAACCCGGCCCACCACGAAAATAGGAGTAGGTTTCTTTTGAGCATAGCAAACGCCGCAAATGAGAAGTAGAAAAAGAAATGAACCTTTTAACATTATTAAATACCTGTATGTCCGTACCCGCCCGAACCGCGTGAAGTGTCGTTTAAAACCTCGGCAATTTGCCAACTAATCTGTTCGTGTTTAGAAATGATCATTTGCGCTATTCTGTCGCCGTTTTGAACTACAAAATCCACATCCGAAAAATTGATCAGCAAAATTTTAATCTCACCCCGATAATCGGCATCGATCGTTCCCGGAGAATTTAAAACCGTAATTCCATGCTTTAACGCTAAACCGCTTCGCGGTCGTATCTGGGCTTCGTAGCCTTTTTCAAGCTCCATATATAAGCCTGTAGGAATTAGAACTCGTTGAAAAGGTTTAATAATAAGTTCTTCTGTGATGAATGCACGTAAATCCATCCCGGCAGAAAATTCGGTTTCGTAAGTGGGAAGTGGATTGGATGATTTATTTATTACGCGGATTTCCATGGAGTATAGCAAATAAGGCTTTTCTTTCGATTAAAAACGTAGCAATCAGGAATGCAAATAACAATCCGTTACCGATAATTAAATTTCTATTAAAAACATTGAACGACAGAACTACCAGTAAAACTGAGATGGCGATATAACTTAGGTTCTTTTTTAAATTATATGGAATCGGATAATTTTTCTGACCCAATAGGTAAGATAAAATCATCATGCTGGTATAGGCTAAAAGCGATATCCATGCCGAGGCGATGTAACCGTAATTTGGAATTAACCAAATATTTAATACGATTGTGATGATTGCACCAACTCCGGAAATATACAATCCGTAACGTGTTTGATCTGACAGTTTATACCAGATTGACAAATTCATGTAAATCCCAAGACTTACATACCCGAATAAAAGTACCGGTACAACTTTCAAACCCGACCAGTAAAGCTCCTTTTGGCCCGGTATATCTGACTTTATAAAGTATTTTAGAATTTCAATATTAGCAACAAGAGCTACAAATATGATTGAGACAGCAATAACAAAGTAGTTCATCACAAAGGCATAGGTTTCTCCTGAGTTTTTATTTTTCTGATGACTAAAGAAAAAAGGCTCGGCTCCGAGCCGGAAGGCCTGTATAAAAATGCTTAGAAAAAGTGCGATTTTGCAGCAGGCACCATAAATCCCTACCTGTAGTTCACCTATTCCGGCTGGTAAAAGTTTTACCAGAAATACTTTATCAAGATTTTCATTAATGATGAAAGAGATATTGGCAATTAAAACAGGAAAGCTGTACGAAAGCATATCCTTAATAAAACTTAAATCGGCCTTTAGTCTAAGTTCCAGTAATTCCGGCAGTAAGATCAGTAAGGTAATAATACTTGCTATTAGATTCGAAATGAAAACATACCCAATCCATCCTGCACGATACCAACCGGAAAAATAATCCGCAAGCGGGCTTTGAGTTTTAATCAGATAGGGAATAAGCCAGATGAACAGGACGTTAAAACTGATAAAAGTGAAGATGTTAATAAGCTTTACAATACCATATCTTAAAGGCCGGCCGTCTGCCCTAACCTTGGCGAAAGGGATAACAGAAATTCCATCAACCACCAAAATGAAAATAAAATAACGTACGTACGAGGCGTAATCTTTCACAGAAGTTTCATTGCTGTTCTGCATCCATTGCGCTATATTATTTGAAAATAAAAGCGCAATTGCAAGAAAGATTATTGATGTGGCACAAATCACAATGAAAGTATTGTTGTAAACTTTCGCTTTGTCGTTTTCAGCTTTATTTAGATACCTGAAAAAGGTAGTTTCCATACCAAAGGACAGGATGGCATTAAGCATAGACGCCCAGCCATACATATAGGTAAATATGCCATAGGTTTTGGCCGGATAAGCGCTTACATAAAGCCTGGTAAGTAAAAAATTAAGTACTCTGGAAAGTACTGTACTTACGCCATAGATAGCAGTCTGGCCTGCAAATTTTTTGAGAGTTGACAAATCAGGTTGGTACTACTTTTTTAGTATCTCAAAATTACGATAGTTTTTTACTTCGCCTTCAACAACCTCTATATTTTGAACAGAAGCATGAAGCGGGCCTTCGTTGCACCATTCCTGAAATGATTCGAGGGAGAAATCATCACCCTCAGCCTCAATATATACATCGCCGGAAGGCAAATTTTTTACCAACCCCTTTACCCCAAGCTGATCTGCGACCGCTTTAGTTGATGCTCTAAAAAAAACGCCTTGTACCTTTCCCTTCACCAAAATAGTTAAGTGCTTCATATATCTTGCAAAAGTATAATAAGGTAAATCGGTTTTATAATAATGATAGCTTAAACAAGCTTTTGCACCTTCGACTCGGATGTTAATTTTAATCCGTTTACGTTGGTAATGAGGTTTAGTCCGGGTTTTTTACCCTTCTCGATACTCCCAAATTTATCTTCTATTCCTAAAAATCGTGCTCCGTTAATTGTTGCCCAGTTAATCGTTTCAGTTAAGGAAAGAGAAGAAAAATGTGAATGTAAAGTTTTCAGTTCTGATAAAATACATAAATTTTTATTCGATGCAAGGCTATCAGTTCCCAGGGTAATATCGAAATCGTGGTAAAGAAACATCTCCACTTTTGGCAGCCGATCTTCTATAAACAAATTGGCATTTGGACAAAAACACCAGGAAACGGCCCGGCCCGACCGTAGAATAAAGTAAATATCTTTTAAACTGGTGTACGTATTATGTACAAGCATGGTACGTTGCGAAGCCGGAATAAGCGGAATAATACTTTGTATGGAGTTACGTGCCTGGGGTTTAAAAAAATCAATGTTAATATTGAGGTCTTTGTAGAATTTCAAAAATTCACCGGTTTTATAACGGTATAGTTTATTTTCATCTTCACTCTCCTGGTTATGGATAGTTAGCGGACTTCCAGACTCGCCGCAGAATTTCCCAATATATCTGAACAGCTCTTTTGTTGCAGAATACGGAGCGTGAGGTACAATTGAGGCATGTAATGGGGAAAACTCTTCCAGTAGTTCCGTGCCTTCCCTAAAAATATCTTTTGCTTTATCCGGTTCAAAGCAAAGCAGTTCTATAAAAGTGTAATAATATAATGAGCTTTTTTCTTTGACTTTTTTTGATTCGATTGTATTAGAAATATCACCAACAGCAACAATTCCATTTTCCCACATTAAGGCATCAGCTTCTCGAATTGCTTCTTGTGATACGGGAATTGATTTTCTTAAATCGATTACCTTTTTAATAAACGGTATTAATCCTTCCTTTTCAGGGATTTTATTTTTTAGATGAGATAATTCCAGGTGACAGTGGGAATTAATAAATCCGGGAGTAATAATTCCTTGTAATTTGTTGATCGGAAGGTTTTGGATTTCAGGGCTGTCTTCGCTGTACAAATTGAGAATCAAGCCCTCATCATCAACAGATATTACACCGTTCTTAAGAGGCTCGGATGTTGCAGGTAGAATATAATCAGCACTATAAAACTTCGCCATAGAGGGTATGTCCCTTTGCCCCTTATCAAACACAGCATTTATTGCTGTTACAACAACAATAATAGGGTTTTTTTTGTTTTAACATTTTATAAACAAATAAAACCGGATTTAGGTTTAATTTTGATCTTGTGAATGAGGCTGTTGTAAAACGTGATATTAGGAATCTCTCCGACTTAGAAATTAAAAAATTTCTTCAAGATAATGCGGAGCCTGCTTTTCGGGTTAAGCAAATTTCCGAGTGGCTTTGGGTGAAATCTGCCAGAAGTTTTGATGAGATGAGTAATCTTTCGAAGGTTTTGAGGGAAAAACTAGAGTCGAATTTTACAATTAATGCCATTCACATCGATCAAAGTCAATTTAGTTCAGATCGAACTATTAAAAACACCTTTAAATTATACGACGGCAATATCATTGAAGGTGTATTAATTCCGACCACCGAACGAATGACGGCTTGTGTCAGTTCACAAGTTGGCTGTAGTTTAACCTGCAAATTCTGCGCAACCGGTTATATGGATCGCAAGCGAAACCTCGATGCTGCTGAAATTTACGATCAGGTTGTTTTGATTGATAAGCAAGCGAAAGAGAATTATGGGATTCCGCTGAGCAATATTGTATATATGGGCATGGGCGAACCGCTCTTAAATTATGCTAACGTCTTAAAATCGGTTGAATATCTTACCTCAGAAACTGGCCTTAATATGGCCGCAAAACGCATTACGGTTTCTACAGCTGGTATCGCGAAAATGATTAAAAAACTTGGTGATGATCAGGTAAAGTTTAATCTGGCTTTGTCTTTACACGCCGCAAACGACATAAAGCGAAATGAGATAATGCCAATAAACGAGCAGAATTCTTTAGCCGCTTTGGCGGAAGCCTTGAAGTATTACTATCTCAAAACCAAGAATTCGGTAACGTACGAGTATATTATTTTTAATGATTTTAACGATGAGCTACAGGATGCGGCCGAGCTTGCGAAGTTTTGTAAGCATGTTCCCTGCAAAGTGAATATCATTGAATATAATCCAATTTCTTTCGCCTCTTACCTAAATGCCGGCGAAGACAAAACTGAGGCGTTCGCAAATTACCTCAAAAAGCAAGGCATCATTACCAATATTCGCAGAAGCAGGGGTAAAGATATCGACGCAGCCTGCGGGCAACTTGCCGTGAAAGAAACTAGTATGTAACCAGATTTTTGTTAATTTGGAAAATGAATCTGGTTGCAAAATACGCCGAAGACTTCTTCTCACTGTTTTTTCCGCAATTATGCGCGGGGTGTGGTAAAAGTCTTTTTAAAAATGAAACGGCTATTTGCACCGACTGTATCTATCATTTACCCTATACCAATTTTCATTTAGATCCCACCAACCCGGTTTCACATCAGCTTTGGGGCCGACTGACTTTTCAGGCTGCTTTCGCTTACCTGTATTTCCAAAAAGGTTTGAGGGTTCAAAACCTAATTCATCAGCTTAAATATAATCATAAACCAGAAGTAGCTTTTAGATTAGGAGAAATGTATGGCATGCAAATCAAAGATTCAGATGCTGTGCGCGATCTTGATGTAATTATTCCGGTGCCATTACATCCTGCAAAGCAAAAAAAGCGAGGCTATAATCAAAGCGAAGCGTTTGCAAACGGATTGTCGCGTAGTTTAAACATCCCTGTTAATCTTGATTTGAGACGAGCTATTTTTACAGATACTCAAACCAGAAAATCTCGCTTTGTGCGTTATGAGAACATGAAAGATGTTTTCCGCTTACAATCTCACTCCGATTTAATGAATAAACATATTTTATTGGTTGACGATGTAGTTACCACAGGAGCTACGCTTGAGGCCTGCGGGCTTGAACTTCTAAAAGTTAATGGGCTTAAGATGAGTATAGCCACCATAGCATTCGCAAACTGATGAAATTATTAATCTCATTATCCCTTATATTATTCTTCCTATTCGGATGCAGAAAAGATGATCAAATTAGTACTGATTCGGCTTTAAAGTTAGAATTCTCTTCAGATAGTATTCTATTTGATACCGTATTTACATCTCTTGGCTCTACCACTCAAAAGCTTAAAGTATATAATCGCAGCAAGCAGGCAATAAAAATTTCTGAGATAAACTTAGCTGGTGGTTCTGCTTCAAATTTCCAGATTAATATTAATGGAATCCCAGGCACAAACGTATCTGATATTGAATTAAGGGGAAATGACTCGCTGAACATATTTGTAAGGGTTACAATTAACCCCAACTCGAATACACTCCCTTTCGTAGTAAGCGATCTTTTAGAATTCCGTACCAACGGAAATTCTCAAAAAGTGATCCTGAACGCATACGGTCAGAATGCGGTTTTTTTGAAAGCCGCCATTATTAATACAAATACCACCTGGACCAAAAATCTTCCGTACGTTATCTATGGCGCTGTAACAATATCCACAGGCAACACTTTAACAATTGAAAATGGGAGCAGGATCTATTTTCATAAAAACGCTGAAATGATTGTTGGCGGAACACTGAAAGTGGATGGAACACGTGAAGATTCGGTCTTATTTTCCAGCGACAGATTGGAGCGGATTTATGAAGATGAGCGTGGTCAGTGGAAGGGCGTACGTTTTTTAAGTTCAAGCGTTAACAATCATCTAAATTATGCGCTTGTTAGAAATGGTATTGTAGGTCTTCAGGTAGATTCATTGTCTCGAAATAGCAACCCAAAGCTTTTGCTTACCAATACCAAAGTTCTTAATATGGAGCTTATGGGTTTGTACGGCATTAATGCCGACATAACGGGCTTCAATAATATCATCGCTAATTGCGGGAGGTATCTTATTTATGGGATAAATGGTGGTTTGTATAATTTCAAACAAAACACTTTCACTAACTCAATCGCACAAATACGTACCAATCCTTCTGTATTATTTACTGATGGTTTAAACGCTCAAACAAGTGCCAGGCTTAATGTTACGCTCGTTAATAATATCATTTGGGGTAATCACTCGAACGAATTTAGTATTGAGAAAGTCGGCTCCCTACCTATTGTGCGGGATATTCATAATAACCTGATTAAATCTGGTAGTACCAGTTTTTCAGGCAACGGCAATATTCTAAATCAAAATCCACTCTTCAAAAATGAGCAACAAAATCTTTTTACACTCCTTCCAGCCAGCCCGGCAAGTAACAAAGGAGCCGATTTGACCCTTGACCCCTATTTTAACACTTGGCTAAGCAAAGATTTGAACGGCAGGACAAGATTATTTCCCTCAGATTTAGGAAGTTACGAAATATTCTAAAATACTTCTTAGTATAAGGTAACCTTATCACTCTATATGGGGTATAAGAACCCGAGAGCGTTAATTTAGATAGAAAGAGCTGGACGCCGCAAGGTGACCGGCTTTTTCTTAATTTAAGACTCTAACTAATTAAAGTCATCGGACGGCTAATTCGCTAGTCATCCGATGACTTTTTTGTTTAAAGGAAACTTCGTCAATGGGGGGTGTGAAGAACCAACGCAGGATAACATTTATCAGAATGCTATAAAAAAAAAGAGACAAGTTAATTGCCTCTTTCCTTTTAATGTGGGAGCCTGTTTCACAACAAGCCAACCTCCTATTTATACAATGGATGCTCCTCCATCATTTCATGAATCTTCTTTCTCACCTTTTTTGCAATTGCTTCATCTTCCGGGTTAGAAAGTATCGTATCAATATAATCAACAATTTTCTCCATATGCTTTTCCTTTAAGCCACGGGTGGTAATTGCAGCAGTTCCAACTCTGATTCCGGATGTGACAAATGGTGACTTATCATCGAATGGAACCATGTTTTTGTTAACCGTAATATCGGCATTTCCTAACGCAGCTTCTGCAGCTTTACCGGTTATGTTCTTATTACGAAGATCAATTAACATTAAATGATTATCGGTGCCACCAGAAATAATTCCATAGTTTCTAATCAGGAAAGCTTCAGCCATAGCCGCCGCATTTTTCTTCACCTGAAGCGTATATTTCATATAATCGTCGCTCAAAGCTTCGCCGAAGGCAATTGCTTTTGCAGCAATGATATGCTCTAATGGTCCGCCCTGAGTTCCCGGGAAAACGGCCATATCTAATAATGAAGACATAGTTCTGATTTCGCCCTTAGGCGTTTTCAATCCAAAAGGATTTTCAAAATCTTTACCCAACATAATCATTCCACCGCGTGGTCCGCGAAGTGTTTTATGCGTAGTGGTGGTCACGATATGGCAATGAGGAAGCGGATCGTCTAATAATCCCTTGGCAATTAAACCAGCCGGATGTGAAATATCTGCCAATACTAAAGCACCGATCTGATCGGCAACCTGGCGGATGAATTTATAATCCCATTCGCGTGAGTAAGCAGAAGCACCGCAAATAATCAATTTAGGTTTTTCGGCAAGCGCAGTTTCCTCTAATTTTTTATAATCAATTCTGCCAGATTCTCGCTCAACACCATAGAAAAACGGCTGGTAAAGTTTACCTGATGAATTTACAGGCGAACCGTGAGTAAGGTGTCCGCCGTGCGCTAAGTCAAATCCCAATATTTTGTCTCCGGGTTTTAATACGGCAAGAAAAACCGCTGAATTTGCCTGAGCACCAGAATGCGGTTGTACGTTGGCCCATTCGGCATTAAATAATTCTTTTGCTCTCTCAATCGCGATCGTTTCAATCTCATCAACTACTTCGCAGCCGCCATAATAGCGTTTTCCCGGTAGGCCTTCAGCATATTTATTTGTAAGCGCCGAACCTGCTGCTTCCATAACCTGCTTACTTACGAAGTTTTCTGATGCAATCAGTTCAAGTCCGTTTTCCTGACGGGCCTGTTCTTCTTCGATGAGTTTAAAGATGACTTTATCTTTCTTCATTCTTTGTGTTTATTTATATTGATGGGGCAGTTCTCACTGCAACTGAAAAATTGTTAAATCCTAATCCCGTTTGTATTGAAATAAGCTGCTGCTGAAGCATTTCTAATATTGCCAGGAAATTATATACAAAGTGAACCTTATTTTCTGAGCTTCTTATGAGGTTAGAAAAATCAATTTTCTGATTAAGCTCAATTAATTCGGCAATCACTTTCTTTTGTTTTTCGATGGTATAAGGGTATTGAATAACGGTATGCGTAACCTGTTGTTTATTATTATGATAACGCAGCATCGCCTTTTCGTATACCATCATTAATTTATACAAGCCTACTGTTGGAAGTTCCTCGCCGGGCTCTGAAGTTTCCGCTATTTTCTGCAAGTCGAAAGCAATGTTGCCCCTTTTTTCCTGCATAAATCGTTCGCTTTCTAATGCTTTAAAACTTTCGGCTAAGAGTTTAAACTTCTTGTATTCGATAAGTTTTTGGACAAGGTCTTTCTTCAAATCGATTTCATTACCATGCTCATCCACATCGGGCATTGGCAACAGCATTTTAGCTTTGATACGCATTAAGGTTGCTGCGATGAAAATAAATTCGCTGGCAAGCTCAATGTTTAAGGCATTCATTTGATGAATGTAATCCAGGAAATCGTCTGTTATTTTAGCAATTTGAATATCGCGAATATCCAGCTCGTCGCGTTCAATAAAGAACAAAAGCAAGTCAAAAGGGCCGGCAAATTGAGGCAGCTTAATTTCGAAAGTTTCCTGCTGTATCAAATCGCCACAAAAATAGGATTTAATTCGGTATCAGAATAGTAAAGAAACCAGCAGCGGTTATATTTTTTAAATTATATTGAGTTACTTTGTGATTCATTTTTTTTGAGCCAAACTGTATGGAAGTTAAGGCGGGAGAACTACTAGAAAATATAAATTACCCCTCTGATCTAAAGAAATTTTCAGAAAACGACCTGGAGCGTATTTGCCAGGAATTGCGTCAATATATCATCGACGTAGTTTCGGTAAATGGCGGTCATTTTGGCGCCAGTTTAGGGGTAGTGGAGTTAACGGTGGCCTTACATTATGTGCTTAATACTCCTTACGATCAATTGGTTTGGGATGTAGGTCATCAGGCTTACGGACATAAAATCTTAACTGGTCGCCGTTCAAATTTTCATACTAATCGTATTCACGGCGGCATTAGTGGTTTTCCTAAACGCTCTGAAAGTGAGTATGATACTTTTGGTGTGGGCCATTCGTCAACCTCAATATCCGCAGCCCTTGGTATGGCTGTTGCATCACAACACAAAGGCGAGAAAGACAGGCAGCATGTAGCTGTTATTGGCGATGGTTCGATGACAGGCGGGATGGCTTTTGAAGCTTTAAATCATGCAGGCATAGAAAATTCTAACATCCTGGTTATCTTAAACGATAACTGTATGTCGATTGACCCGAATGTGGGTGCATTGAAGGAATACCTTACTGATATAACTACTTCTAAATCATACAATAAATTCAGAGACGAAATTTCGCATGTTCTTGGAAAACTATCTGACCTTGGGCCTAACGCTCATTTAATGGTTAAGAAGATTGAAAAGAGCATTAAGGGAACTTTATTAAAGCGAAGCAACTTTTTTGAGGCCTTAAAATTCAGATATTTCGGACCGATAGACGGGCATGATGTTAAGCACTTAGCAAAGGTGATAAGGGATTTGCGCGATATTCCCGGTCCCAAGATTTTGCATTGCCTTACTGTAAAAGGGAAAGGTTTTTCTTTAGCCGAGAAAGATCAAACGAAATGGCACGCTCCAGGTCTTTTTGATAAAATTACCGGGGAAATAAAGAAGTCTGCGGTAGATAAACCTCAACCTCCAAAGTATCAGGATGTTTTTGGTCATACTTTAGTTGAACTCGCTGAAAGCAATCCTAATATCATGGGAATTACGCCTGCAATGCCGAGCGGAAGTTCGATGAATATTATGATGAAAGCCATGCCAACACGCGCTTTTGATGTGGGTATTGCCGAACAACATGCGGTAACTTTTTCAGCCGGCCTTGCAACGCAAGGAATGGTTCCGTTTTGTAATATCTATTCTACGTTTATGCAAAGGGCGTACGATCAGGTGATTCATGATGTTGCGCTACAAAAACTGAATGTGGTTTTCTGTTTAGATCGGGCGGGACTTGCCGGTGCAGATGGTCCGACACACCATGGTGCTTACGATCTGGCATTTTTCCGTTGCATTCCGAATATGATCGTTTCTGCTCCAATGAACGAGGAAGAACTTCGCAATTTAATGTTTACTGCTCAGCAGGAAAAAATGGGCCCTTTCTCTATTCGCTATCCGCGAGGATCAGGCGTAATGGCCGATTGGCGTCGTCCGTTTAAAGCCATCCCGGTAGGAAAAGGCAGGAAAATTTGTGATGGTGAAGAAGTGGCGATATTGACGATTGGAGCTATTGGAAATGAAGCTGTTAAAGCCATTAGTGAATTAAATACTCAGGGAATTTACCCTGCTCATTATGATATGAGATTTGTAAAGCCTTTGGATGAAAATCTTTTACATGAAGTTTTCAAAAATTTCAAAAAGGTGGTTACAGTAGAAGATGGATGTTTGCAGGGTGGTTTAGGAAGTGCCGTTTTGGAGTTTATGGCAGATAACCAGTATAATTCGAGGGTAATTCGTCTTGGAATACCTGATGAGGTAATTGAGCATGGTGAACAGCCGGAGTTATGGCAGGAATGTGGGTATGATGCAAAATCGATTATTGAAATAGTTACTGAGATTGCTGAAGTGAGAACTACGAAAAGTATGGCAAGTTAAGTGCCGAGTGAATGGAGCTTCTTGTTAAGCGTTATTCTTAATTTCAATCTCCGAAAAATCTACTCCGCATTTTCCACAACCCGAGCTACAGGCCTTCTTTGACTGAAAGTTTTTATAGATGATCCGACCGATATAAACTACCGCTGCCAGAAACAATACGACAAGTAATACCTCTTGTACTCCCATCTGACAAAGTTAAAATTCTGTTAACAGTTGATTGTCATTAAACTTCAAGCTTTCGAAACGTCTAAAATTTCAATTTAAAAACCTACCTTTGCAAAAAATTTTGAGAGGCATTCTTCATGCAGAAAATTAGAAACATCGCAATTATTGCACACGTTGACCACGGTAAAACTACATTGGTTGACAAGATTTTACACAGTTGCTCCATATTCCGTGATAACCAGGATACAGGAGATTTGATTCTTGATAATAACGATCTGGAGCGCGAGCGTGGTATTACCATCGTATCTAAAAACGTTTCGGTTCAATATAAAGATGTAAAAATCAACATCATTGATACCCCTGGTCACGCCGACTTTGGTGGTGAAGTAGAACGGGTATTGAAAATGGCCGATGGTGTATTGCTTCTTTGCGATGCATTTGAGGGCGCAATGCCTCAAACACGTTTCGTTACTCAAAAAGCACTTGCATTAGGCTTAAAGCCGATTGTGGTTGTAAATAAAGTAGATAAAGAAAACTGTCGCCCTGAAGAGGTTTATGAGCAAATTTTTGAATTGTTCTTCAACCTTGATGCTACAGAAGATCAATTGGATTTCCCTGTAATTTATGGTTCGTCTAAACAAGGGTGGATGAATACTGACTGGAAAAACCCTACTGATAATATTTTCCCTTTAATGGATGCTATTTTAGCCACCATTCCTCCGGCCCCTATTTCAGAGGGAACGTTACAAATGCAGATCACCTCATTAGATTATTCATCTTTTGTTGGTCGTATAGCAATTGGACGAGTAGCGCGTGGAACAATTAAAGAAAATCAGCCGGTATCGCTTGTTAAGCGTGATGGTAAAATCCAAAAATCGCGGATTAAAGAACTTTACACTTTCGAAGGTTTAGGTAAAGTTCGTGTGCAGGAAGTAAGTTCAGGCGATATTTGTGCGGTAGTTGGTATAGAAGGATTTGATATTGGTGATACAATCGCCGATTTTGAGAAGCCAGAACAATTGGAGGTAATTCATATTGATGAGCCAACCATGAACATGCTTTTCACCATTAACAACTCACCTTTCTTTGGAAAAGAAGGAAAGTTTGTTACCTCTCAACGCCTTCGTGAGCGTTTGTACAAAGAGATGGAGAAGAATCTTGCGTTGAAAGTGTTGGAGACAGAATCGCCTGACTCTTATTTAGTTTACGGAAGAGGTATTCTTCACTTATCTGTTTTAATTGAAACGATGCGTCGTGAAGGTTATGAATTACAGGTAGGTCAGCCGCAAGTTATTATAAAAGAAATAGACGGTGTTAAATGCGAGCCGATTGAAACCTTAATTGTGGATGTTCCCGGCGAGGTTTCTGGTAAAGTAATTGAATTAGTGACTCAGCGTAAAGGCGAGCTATTAATTATGGAGCCAAAAGGTGATTTACAGCATTTGGAGTTTGATATTCCTGCGCGTGGTATTATCGGTTTACGTAATAACGTTTTAACGGCTACTGCCGGAGAAGCAATTATGGCGCACCGTTTTAAAGCCTATGAGCCTTGGAAAGGAACGATTCCTGGACGTTTAAGTGGTGTGTTGGTTTCTATGGAAAAAGGTCAGACAACGGCTTATTCGATCGACAAACTTCAAGACAGAGGCCGTTTCTTTGTAGATCCGGGTGTGGATGTTTACGAAGGTCAAATCTGTGGTGAGCATATCCGTGATAACGATTTAGTGGTTAACCTGGTAAAAGGTAAAGCTTTAACTAATATGCGTGCTTCAGGTACTGATGATAATACACGTATTGCTCCTGCAATTAAATTTTCACTTGAAGAAGCAATGGAATATATTCAGGCTGATGAATATATTGAAATTACGCCAATGAGCATGCGCTTACGTAAGATCTATCTTACGGAAAGTGACAGGAAGAATAATGCGAGGAAGTTTGTGTAAAGGCTTTAATTAGATTATTTAAAAGAGGGCGTCTCAAAAAGGCGTCCTCTTTTTTTTTGTTATATAGCCAGTATCCCTGGTGATTATTTTTTAGTTCGGTTCTGGCCACGCTATTTTAAAAAAGCGGAGCTTATCCGCGCTTTTAAGCGGCTTTTTTTCTG
>JANMZB010000036.1:0-1768 GCA_031382725.1 Sphingobacteriaceae bacterium
TGTGTGTTAACAGATAATACAGAAACTGATAAATTATCATGGCATGGTGTATCATTGAATAGACTTGTGTCATTGCTGTTGTTTTGTGGTATAATTCTTTTCGGGTAAATAGAATTATTATCATATACTGGTTCGGTTTGGTGCGTGTTGTGTTGTATTTGGTAACCAATTTGCTTTCCAATATTCAGTGAAGTATCTGTATTAATTTGATCTATTATGGGCAACGGTATTATTGTATTCGGGTTTGTATTGGAACATGTGGTATGTGCAAGATGACGGCGTAGATTATTAACATATTTTCCACATCCATGACATTGTTGTTGCCCATGAGTGGATCCTTTCGGGCGCCCCATTATTTGCTTTGTCCTAAATTTGTGATTGCGAATTTCTTTATTATTCAGTTTGTTTTATTGCACAAAAACTACTACTACGTATTTAAATGTTCAAATATGTGCTTTACTTAATTTCCAATTATTTCCTTTAAATATTACGTTCATTTTATTCTACAACCAAATACGTGTTTAAATAATATATCCCGCTTCATATATTTGAAAATTGAAGCAAGCATGGATAATTGATGTATTAATTATGAGAAAACAATGAAAAATATTGTGTAAATAATCTATATTACTAACTTGAAATGCGTGCATATATTTTATTTCCTTATATTATATTTTTAGCAGTAGAATATTTGTGTATGAATTGAAATATGAAATTTTTGATTTAGTAGTTAAAAAATTACTTACGTGTGTCTTATATGTAGATACTGCTATTGTGGTGTATTATTCTTCTGTAATTAATCTCCGTTGATTCTAATATTACAAAAATTGATGATTTGAAAATTCATATTTTTTATAAGATTGGAACAGTCCGTCAATTTTTTTAAATATCGATTGAATGATATTGGCACTAATCATATTGTAATTGCAAATTTAATGATAAAATATTAAAATGAAAAATACTCGAAGTAAAGATAAGAGCTACAGTGCTGCTATAAGGAAGCGTAATAATGCATTGATATGTAATGGTACAACTAACAATGTCATTCGTGATATACCCCGAAAAAAACCAGTTAATACAACAACAGCTTCAGTTTTGTTAAACAAGGAAAATAACGATGTACATGTATCAAATGGCAAGGTGCGTGAGGAAATAAATGGGCGGCTTAATGGATTGGCTAACGTTGCTATTTCGGACAATATAACATTATATGATGATGTGTATCATGAGTGTGTTAATCCGTCAGACAACGGTAATGCAAGTAGTGATGACGAAACAGCTGATGATTTGGCTGATAACGTTGATAAATATAAGGAATCGTGTGTGAAAATGATGGTAAACGATTGTGAAGACATGTCAGCAGATAGCAGTACTGTGGTGGAGCAGGTATCCGATAATAAAACAAAAGTAATACCGAAGCAAGTATTTGGTAAGAGTACAACTTGTTTTGATACGTCGGTAACTTACTGCATCAATGATGCTGAAGGTAATAACATGCTTCTAAAAAAACAATATGAAAAACATTGTATCCTAAATGGATTAATGGATTCGAATGAGACATTCCGCGACGAAGTACGAAAAATTACACGACGTCAAGGATGGAAAAACTTTAAGCTATTAACGGACGATGATTATCATTTCTCATCGAATTTTGCTGAGTGTATGCTAGACCATTTGGGATCATCAGGTTGTAACGAAAAGGACAGAGAATCTACGTGGGCAAAAATTAAAAAGGATGTTTTTGGAGCAATGCAAATTGCCCGCTCCG
>JANMZB010000004.1:0-1472 GCA_031382725.1 Sphingobacteriaceae bacterium
ATTTGTCAGCTACCGAAGCGTCGTAAGCTTCCTTGTACCGCTCTGATTTTTGTTGTTCCGCTTTCAATAATTCGTAGGCAGCATAGCAATTTGATTGGTAGAGGGTGCATGATTCTCGCAGGTTGTCCCTTTCTTCCATGATGTGTATCATGGATGTCTCTAGGTTTCTCACGAGTTGTTTCAATTCGCCTTCTCGCGTCGTGGCTGCCGTTATTGCGAGTCGTTGGGAAGCTACTTCCTTCTCGAGTAGGTCATGACTCGTAATGGTGGACGCCAGCGCGTCGGATGTGGATTCTAGGGTTTCTTTAAGAGTCTTGATTTCTTCTTCCAGTTGGTCTTCATCTACCTCGTCTTCGTCCTGGTTACGGGCTATCCATCCGTTCACATTGAAAATCGTCGGGTCTAACTTATCTCCCGGTATCAGTCCTTTTATTGCGTACAGGTCAGATGCGATATCCAGATACTTATAGGGGTGGTTGTTGTGTGTTCTGTCGATGAAACGACGTATGACCTCGGCTTCTGGTAGGATTAGTGCTGCCGCCAGGATGGTTAATGTCTCCATGACCTCTTCCGGTTTCTTCGTTATGTATACTTTATTCTTGATCTGGTTTACTGCCTCCTTTACGAAGGCAGGGAGTACGTTGGGGGATCGTAGCTTCGTTCCGTCCGATAACTGCATGAGATGGAGGATGGTGTCTCCGATTTTACCGGGATTTGGACCGACTCCTTTCGATGTGGATAGCGCGTGGATATTTGTCTGTAGTATCTCCGCTCGCATCGATCGTGTGATCACTTGGTTGGTCCTCGTCATAGATTCTTGGAGCTCTTTCTTTAGGTCCACTGTCTTCAGCATGTGTGTCCTGATTTCATTTACGTCGGCGTTCATCGGGCCTTCTTTTAACCGATCCGAAGACATACATGTCCTGGGAGTATTGATTTCTTGGCATTTCTCCACATGCAATAGTTTGGTTCTTAATTCGGCCACCCGGGCGATTGTTTCTGTGGTCTCGGACACCGGTGTGCGCGACACGTTCACCATCTCATCTAATCTCGCAATCACTGTTCGGCGGGTCCATCCCGTCGCACCGTATTCATGTATCCTAATATTTGCAGTGGTCCGGAGCGGTACGACACTGTCCACCGTCCCATGGATCGGTTGCCATGGCTCAAACGGTTCTTCTGATAGTCGTGGTGACAATACTATGCATGCCTGATCTCCTGGGGAAAACATAGATTGCCTTCCGTGTGCGCTAAGGTTCATTACTAGTGGTCGATTGTTAATTGGAGAAATCGGTCCGTAATATACAGTCGGTCTGGGGTCCCTGTTGTTAGGGTAGACAAATTCATCAGTCATGGCGGTTGTTGGGTGGGCTTGCAACGGTTCCTGTATCGTATGCTCCGGTGATGGGATGTATTGTATGCTCCGATGATGGAAGGGGTGGTTTGTGGGAGCTGTCGCGTGTGTGTCCGTG
>JANMZB010000078.1:0-1883 GCA_031382725.1 Sphingobacteriaceae bacterium
AAATGCGCAAACATCTACAACCTCTATCCAGACTGGAATCCCACTGACATCAAGCAACTCGAAGGCAGGGCTTGGAGGCAAGGGAATGAGTTTGGCTACATCAGAGTAACTATGCCCCTTGTAGAAAATTCCATGGACGTTTTTGTATTCCAAAAACTGGATGAGAAGATGCACCGCATAAATGACATTTGGTATAGGGGCGACAGAGGCAATGTGCTCGACATTGAAAGTCTCGATCCTGAAGAAGTAAAGTTTGCGCTCTTTACCAACATCAATGCGCTTGTAAAATTACAGATAGACCGTGAAGCCAAAGACATCAGCAGAAGACAGACCATTCTGGAAGGGCAAATAGATACCTTAAAAAGATTCGATTTTAAACTTAGAAAGTTTTATGAATATCGGGAAAAGTGCCTGAAACGCATTAGTGATCTTATCACCAAATACAAAGGATACTTTCTTACAGAGCCTTTTAATTACGAGCAATCACAATGGTGGACAGCAAAAAGTAAAAAAGAGCGAGAGGAATTTATAACCAATATCAAGGAAACCATTGATGCTGCCGAGGCCTTTAGAAGCAGTGCCACCCAAGAGGACAAGGAGATGTTAAGAATTGGAAGGCAACTATACTATGTTGTCAAAGACACAAATGTAAAGGACAGCAGAGAGGAAGTGTTTAGCGAGTTCAAAACCTATTTGTCTGAAGTGCGCAAGGCCGAAAAGACCATTTTGGAAAAGAAGGGTTATACCATCAATGATAATTTTCAAACCATTATTGAAGCCTATAATAAAGAGCATTATCAGGTATTACAAGACAAGGAGAAAATCTTTAGTGATGCCTATTCCAGCGAGGTGTATGAACAGGTGGTAAAGAAAAAGGAAAAACTGGCCATACAGGGAAAGACGATTGAAGAAAGGGTCGCTGATTTTGCCAAGCTGAATTACCTCCTCGACTACAAAGCAAGTGAGGTAAGTGGTGACAATTGTATAATTCCTGAACAAGGCATCTCCCAGAGGCCACCAATAAAATATTTGGACAAAGATTCAGATTCGGGAAAACGATTACGCCTTGCCAAGGCTAAGGCACAAGCCATTCGGTTAAGATTAGAACTACTAAACTTATAGCAGTATGATAACTAGAGCCAATTACGAGGAGAAGATAGCGCAGTTTGGTGTAGACAACCTAGAACCAACGCTGCTAAGTACCCACAAGTGGTACACAGAGACAAGCGAGTTTTATGATGATGACAAAGACATCAAAGATACCATTGATCTGTATTTTAGGAAACTTGAAAAATACATCCAGCAATTCAACGCTGCCAAGGCTGCTGAGGAGGCTAGGCCAATGATTAAATCTGTACCAAAAGCAACTCAAGTAAAGAACACTATAAAACAACGGTCTCCGAAAAAGAAGGAATCTAACCAGCAAGAGCCTCGAGTGCACTTTTCGGAAATACTGCCAGAAGAAATTAAAATCATCAGGCGGTATGTTGGCTTGCACGAGAAAACAAAAAACACGGCTTTCATATTGAACCTCATCAAAGCCTTGCAAAAGGCGGTCGTAGAAAGGAAGATCAATAAGAACAGTCCTCATGCAGGTGAAATCCGCACCATCCAGCACAACCTGCTAAAAGTGTATAACAACATGGACAAGGAAATGCAGATCAACATCAATGAGAATGATTTGATGCGGTTGGTAAATATCGCTGGTGGGGAAAAGGTCTACCCCAGCATTACGTTTCTAAAACGCTACATCGGTTTTCAAGGCAAGCCCATAGATGACGAGAAGATCACTTTATTCATTGCCCAGGCAGAAAAGGCGATAAGCACGGGCAAAATCGCAGATGACGACCCTTACCTTAATAAGGTAGAAACATTGGTCAAGA
>JANMZB010000121.1:0-6981 GCA_031382725.1 Sphingobacteriaceae bacterium
GATGCGTTGGAAATTATGGGTATTAATTCCCCCGGATACCTGATTCTTCCTAAAATTGTGGGTGCTGTGATTATGATTCCCTTATTAGTGATTGTATCGATAGCACTTTGTATTGTAGGAGGATATATCGCTGGAACCTTATCAGGAGCAGTTACACCCAACGATTTTATTTTGGGCCTTACCGAAGGTTTTATTCCATATACGCTAACGGTTTCGATGGTTAAATCGGTAATCTTTGCCTTCATTATAACGTCTGTTTCGGCTTACCAGGGATTTTATACATCGGGCGGTGCCTTAGAAGTAGGTATTTCAAGTACCCGGGCGGTAGTTGTAAGTTGCATCTCCATTTTATTTACTGATTATCTTGTGGCCCAATTACTGTTATGATCGAGATTAAAGACATCCATAAAACCTTTGGAGAAAACTATGTTTTAAAAGGGATCTCTGCCAAATTTGAACCCGGAGATAATAATCTGATCATCGGAGGTTCTGGTTCGGGTAAAACCACATTAATGAAATGTATGGTGGGACTTCACGAACCCGATCAAGGTTCGGTTATTTACGATGGAAGAGATTTTACCCGATTAAATTTCAAAGAACGTATCGAAATCAGAAAAGAAATTGGAATGCTTTTTCAAAGCTCTGCTCTGTTTGATTCGATGACTGTTGAAGAAAACATCATGTTTCCTCTGAATATGTTTACTGAATCTACTCGTAAAGAAAAACTAAAACGAGTTAATTTTTGTCTGGATAGAGTTAACCTGGAAGGCAAAAACGAATTGTATCCGGCCGAACTTTCTGGTGGAATGAAAAAACGTGTTGGGATTGCCAGAGCAATTTCCATGCAGCCAAAATATCTTTTTGTTGATGAACCAAACTCCGGGCTTGACCCGAAAACTTCTATAGTAATTGATGAATTGATCAATGAAATTACCGAAGAATACCAGATTACAACTATTGTGGTAACACACGATATGAATTCGGTGATGGGCATTGGCGAAAGCATTATCTTTCTTTTTGACGGTCAGAAAGAATGGGAAGGCACAAATAAAGAAATAGCACATACAGACAATCAGCATCTCAACGATTTTGTATTTGCCAGCAAGTTTACGCAAGCGGCGAGAGACAAATTATGATCTATCCCTGATAAGTATTTTATTATACATTAATGATTCAACTTCTTACTCCAAAGCACTGGAAGGATTACGAACTAATTGATTGTGGTGATTTTGAAAAGCTGGAACGATTTGGTGAAGTAACATTGATCAGGCCTGAGCCACAGGCCGTTTGGGCTAAACAATTGCCTGCTTCCGAATGGCAAAAACTTCATGATATCCGATTTAAAGGCAGATCAGCAACCTCTGGTGAGTGGGTAAAGAAAAATCCAAAGAGCCCCGACAGGTGGCATGTAAATTATCAAAACGATAACGTTTCTATTAAGCTCCGTCTGGGATTAACTTCATTTAAACATGTTGGCGTTTTTCCCGAGCAAGCCGTTAATTGGGATTATATCTCTGAAACAATAAGTCAGTTCAAAACACCAAACCCCAGAGTTTTAAATTTATTCGCGTACACCGGCGGTGCATCAATTATCGCGAAAGCTGCCGGCGCAGATACCACTCACGTTGATTCAATCAAACAGGTTGTTAGTTGGGCTAACGAAAATCAGGAACTATCGAATGTGAAAGATATTCGCTGGGTGGTGGAGGATGCGTTGAAATTTGTAAAACGTGAGATAAAACGCGGCAAAAAATATAATGGCATCATTCTCGATCCTCCCGCATATGGCCACGGCCCTAATGGGGAAAAGTGGAAACTAGAGGACCATATATTAGAAATGATGACTGATGTGGCGCAATTATTAGACGAGCAAGAACATTTTCTAATCCTCAACAGTTACTCACTTGGCTTTTCATCGGTAATTGTGGAAAACCTTATTAAAGGAAGTTTAAAAACTTGTGAGAACCTTGAAATTGGAGAGTTATATTTGCAGGCAAGAGCTGGCAATAAGCTTCCCCTGGGAGTATTCGGGAAAGTTCGAAAGTTCGCAGAATCAACTACCAAACCATAAATCTTGTAATTAAAAATCATGAATATATTATTTAAAGCTGCCGCTGGAATCGCATTGATAGGCGCAATTTCTGGTTGCAGTCAGGACGGAAAAACGACAGGCAATGGTGCTACCGCTAAAGTAAAAGACAGTACCTCTGTTAACACGGATGGAGAATCTAGCACTGAACCCATAAATACAACAGCCCCGGTTGATACTGCCAAATACAATCAAAAAGTTCGCGAAAATGCAAACGGCGACACAACCGGTTTATGGCCCGTTAAAAACCAACCAGCTCCTCTGCCCGGAGCAATACTTCCATTTAAAAGAATTGTTGTGTATTACGGTAATATGCACTCTAAAAAAATGGGTGCTTTAGGCGAATACGCTCCTAAAGAGATGTGGAGAAGGTTGAATGCCGAAGTTAAAAGATGGGAAAAGGCAGATCCTAAAACACCTGTTCAGAAGGGTATTCATTATATAGCAACTGTAGCTGCCGGCTTGCCGGGTAAAGATGGTGCTTACGTAAACAGAATGCCCGAAAAACAAATTGATTCTGCTTTAGCAATTGCTAAGATGGAAAATGCTATCCTGTTTCTTGATATTCAGGTTGGATTAAGTACTATTCAAAAAGAGATTGTAAGATTTGAGAAGTATCTTAAAATGCCTCATGTGCATTTGGGTATCGATCCGGAATTTGCAATGAGAAAGAAAGGTGTTATTCCCGGTAAAAAAATTGGAACTTATGATGCAGAAGAAATAAACTTTACCACAAATTATCTGGCTAAGATTGTAAGGGAAAATAATTTACCGCCAAAAGTTTTTGTATTGCATCGCTTTACTCAGGGAATGGTTACCAACTATCAGAATATGAAATTACGTCCTGAAGTTCAATTTGTGATGCATATGGATGGATGGGGCGAACCTGAGTTGAAATTAGGCACTTATCGAAATCACATTAGAAAAGAACCGGTTCAATTTACAGGCTTTAAGATTTTTTATAAAAACGATTTAAAGAAAGCACCTAACAGATTAATGACTCCTGAGGAATTAATGAAACTTAAACCTCAACCGATTTATATCCAATATCAGTAGAATAAAACTGATCATAAAAAAACCGATAACAATTAGCTATCGGTTTTTTTTATGATCAGGGAGTCTTTAGTACTTAAACACTTTTCCTCCTACCATTACTTCCTGAGCTTTTGAATCAAAGGTTGCTTTAGACCCGGTTCTTCCGGCAGCATTAGTCATGATGTTTGCAATTGAATGATAATAACCCGCCTCTACCGGCGCATTTGGCTGTTTCCTGCTTCTTACGCATTCCATCCAATTACGCATGTGGTTTGATGTTGTAACATCCGCACCTGTATTTGCAGAAGCTATTACTTTAACATCCTTATCTACAAGATTCATCTCCGGCAAAAGATTTGGCGACATGTTCATTGCCTTAGCATTTTGTTCGCTTAATCCGCCTTTTGGCGAAACCTTGTTCGTAATCAAATTCAATTCCCCACCATTTGAGTAGTAGATTTCAGCAGGCTTATCTTCGCCGTTGTGCATACGTGATGTAAACATTACCTGAAAGCCGTTTGTCGGATCATTTTCTTTTCCATAATCAAACACAGCAGTGGTTGTATCCCAGTTTCTTCTGCCATCTTTCCATTGGTAAATACCACCATTAGAAACAACACTTCTAGGATGTTTTAAACCCGTGAACCAATGAACTGTATCGATCTGATGAGACATCCACTGCCCGGGCATACCTGAAGAATATGGCCAGAATAAGCGATATTCAAGATATTTTCTTGGATCCCAGGCTTCATAAGGACGATTCATTAAAAAACGTTTCCAATCTGTATCTTGCTCTTTACATTTGGCTACAAGTTCAGGCCTTCTCCACCTCCCAGGCTGATTATTGTTCCAGCTCAGTTCAACCATAGTGATATCACCAAACTTGCCATCCTTGATAAATTTTTCGGCGGCTTTGTAATTTTCACCACTTCTTCTTTGCGAGCCGATCTGAACAATTCTATTATTCGCCTTAACTGCTTTTAATGCGGCTTTGTTATCCGCCATCGTTTCAGCAAAAGGCTTTTCAACATAGGCATCACATTTGGCATTTACGGCCTCTATAGTATGTAAAGCGTGTTGAAAATCTGCTGTACTGATGATAACACCATCAAGATCTTTCATTTGATATAGCTCATCGTTGTTACGATATGCAGCTATATCATGACCAAGTTTGTCTTTCAAATAAGCCTGACCTTCTTCTCTTCTTAGTTTCCAAAGATCAGAAACTGCAACAATGTCGAAGTTGAGCTCTTTATTATGATGTAAAAACGAAGGCAGTAAAGTAAATTTAAAACGATCCGAGAAGCCCACAATCCCAACTCTTACACGATCATTCGCTCCGATAATTCTTCCATAACTTTTAGCACTAAACCCCATAGTACCCAAATAGGCTCCCGCAGATGCGATAGCCGTTTGCTTAATAAATTTTCTTCTTGATTCTTCCACGTGTCTATATTATTATTATTATTTCAGTGTACGGATTTTTATGCTTTTGAAAGATACTTCATCGCCATGGTCTTGTAAAAGGATGCGGCCTTTTTCAGCCATCCCAAAGTTTTTCCAATCTTTATATTTACTGATTGCAACAAGGTCTAAAAACTCCTTAGATCCGCGGGTATACTCCAACACTTTAAATCCATTTAGGAAATATTCCACTTGGTTGTTCGGAAAAACTCTTATTACCCCCTGGTTCCAATCCCCTATTTTTTTGCGCGATCCCGAAATCTTGTTTGAAGTTTTCAAATCATATAATGAAGCCAGAGTACGATTTCCATTTCTTCCCATTTTTGCATCAGGATGCTTTTCATCATCTAATAGCTGATACTCGAGACCAATAGCGGAGCCTTTGTTGCCTTCCGATTCAGTAACAAAATATTTCACACCACTATTTGCTCCTTCCGATAGCTTAAAATCAAACTTTAATTCAAAAGCTTTAAATTCTTCTTTGGTAACAATATCACCTCCATTAGTAGATTCTCCGCCATTCGATTTATCTACACTTAAAATACCGTCGTTGATTTTCCAGCCAGCAGTAGGAAACTCCTTTTTGTAAGCTCCACGCCATCCGGCAGTTGTTTTTCCATCCCATAACAATCTAAAACCATTTGCCTTTTCCTGAGCCGAAAGATTATTCTTTACAAGATTCGCCACAAAAATATCATCATAACGTGATGGCTTTAAATTCTTAGTCTTGATACGGATGTTACGCCAGCGAACCTCTGTTCCTTCAGAATGCTTATCATCAATATCATGAACTTGAAGTGCAATAAAACCACGCGAGGTTTCATCATCAATTAGATGAGATGTTGGCACACCGTTAACCCAGGTTCTTATTGTATTTCCAATACATTCAATCCGATATTTGTTCCATGCATTATTCTTAAATGCTTTTTGTCCTTTCGGATTTTGCTCCAATCGGTAAAGCCAGCCTCTGCGCTGCTCATCGTAAACACCGCCACTCCATGCACGCTTAGAAGGATCGATTTCCATCTGATATCCATGTACTGTTCCATTTTTATAATCCGGAGTACTTAAACTTCTAAACTGAATCCCTGAATTCATGGAAGTATCTATCATCACTTCTAATTCTAAAAAGAAATCTCCATAAGTCTCTGTAGTTGTCATAAACGAATTGGGCGTATGCCTTACGGTTGAACCTACTATCTCTCCATTTCTAATTTCGTATTTAGCTTTACCACCAAGTTGTTTCCACCCTGTAAAATCTTTACCGTTGAAAAGAGGCTTCCAGTCTTTATTTGATGATTGCCCATAAGAAGGGATAATGCCCATAATTAATATGGCGATTAATAAAAAGTTAATTTTCATTTGAATACAATTGTTTTTTAATTGGTTATGAAGCGATCATGAGCATATTCATCTCGGTTTGTGAGCGGTATGCTCATGATGGTTTCATTTGAATATCTAAGAATGTTTATCGGATAAAGTTAATAACAAAGTATTAATTTGAATAAATTTTATTTGAACCAAAATAAGTATTGTGGCTTACGATAAGATTAACTACAAAACTTACGCCATAGGCATTTAATAACCGTGTAATGACTTAACGCCATTTTTAAAGGATTAATTTTAATGCAAGATATTTAGAATTATATGAATAAAGATAATCACAGGAATCATTTGGAATCAGCGACTTTTGGTGGTGGTTGTTTTTGGTGTACGGAGGCAATATTTCTATCATTAAATGGCGTTTCGCATGTTGCTTCCGGATATATGGGCGGACATGTACAAAACCCTACTTATGAAGCTGTTTGTAATGGTGATACCGGCCATGCTGAAGTGATACAGATTGATTATGATCCTTCGGTTATTTCTTTCGAAGAGCTGCTGCTTGTTTTTTTTAAAACACATAATCCAACAACATTAAACAGGCAGGGAAATGATATTGGCACGCAGTATCGTTCAGTAATCTTTTATCATAATCAGGATCAAAAAGAAACTGCGATGAAAATGATTGATACTTTAACGAAGGATTTGGTTTTCGATAGCGCAATTGTGACAGAGATCACACCACTATCAGAGCTTTACGAGGCTGAAGATTATCATCAAAACTACTTCAACCAAAACTCCGGTCAATCTTATTGTTCATTTGTAATTCGGCCCAAGCTGGCAAAGTTTGCGGAAAATTTCAAGGAGAAGCTCAAGCCAGAATTATTGTGATCTTTTGAAGATTGAAATTGCACCGTTTATCCTAAATAATAAAAGAGGTTGTCTCAAAAAGGCAGCCTCTTTGTATATCAAAAAAGCTCTTTTTAAAGGGCTTTTTGATATAAATATTTGTCATATATTATTGATTTTCATATATTTAAGTGTAAATCAGTAGCAAATATGGTGAAAAA
>JANMZB010000166.1:0-1275 GCA_031382725.1 Sphingobacteriaceae bacterium
AAACTAACTAGTGATACACTCGCAGAAATGAATAATACCCAAATGACCCCCGTTACCAAAAAACGAAATGATGCAATGCTACAAAAAATGACTCCTGAAGAACTTACCATACATAATGGACGACAAATAGCTTATACACTCGACGCCATGTTGGACAAGTTTTCACCGGTCAACATTCTTACACCCAAAAAGAAAAAACCAATTAATTCATTCAACAACAATAGCAACGATGTCATTATGACTTCATCCAAAGAAAACAATGTTTTGTTAATCGAAGAACAAACTGCCCACATAGAAAACGAAAATACACCTCCCACAAACGAGCAGCAAGCATTTACGACTCCATCACGGCTCGTTGAGACAGCTACTACCGAACATCTAATAATTACTAAAGACAAAGAAAATGTATCTAAAAATGTAGCTAGACAAGAAGTCCCACCAACGGAGGTATCTCAACAAGAAGTCCCACCAACGGAGGTAGCTCAACAAGAAGTGACCCCGCTGGGGGTGTCCCCTACCCAGCACATGATGATTCAGCAAGAAGTCCATCCAAAGGAAACTTCTACCCCTGAATCATCATTACCAAATGAAGGCCACGATATTTCACATACAACAGAAGACCAGCCAGCAAAGACTAGGACAAAGCCAACGATGAAAGTCAACACGAAATCACTAGAAAAGACTAGCAATAGTAAGTCGAAACGAAAAAAGGTATATCAAGATACGAATTTGTTACCAAAAAAAAAGAAATTTGTATCCGTACACACTGATGTTCATAGTCCAAATGATGTCACAATTACCAATTCCCAACCCGAAGCAATATCTACAATTACTCCGACGGCCGATACTACTTTAGACAACACCAACAATAGAAATGATATGCTGACTACAACTGATAAGAAAACTACTCGACTAACGGCAACAGTTAGTCAAGAAGGCAGATGTGTATATCATCGTTTCCCCATTTCTTTTATTTCACATGTGAACAACACAAATGTGAAAACACGGGCTGATACCACTTTATCATGTGATGGGTACAATGACGTTTACCCGGAATCATCCATTCCAACTAAATTGCAAAAGTTAATTATGGAATATTCCAGAATTGGGTATAATCGTTTAATAACTGGATCTCATCTGGATGACGAACCTAACCCATCAATAATGCGACCCTTTGGTGGAATTGAAGAGAATCAAATTGTAGAAGAATCCATGTGTACCTATGAAGATCTCAGAGACGGTGACAAGTTTCTAAATGATCAAATACAATTCGAG
>JANMZB010000182.1:0-1881 GCA_031382725.1 Sphingobacteriaceae bacterium
GTTTTCAATGTGGGACTTAAAGTAAAAACACTTTAAGATTTTTCTATATGTTGCTACAAAGATACTAAACTCTCTAATGATACACAATCAGACTTCAACGATTGAATAAAGAACATTTATAAGCATTTAGCATTGTTTATGTAATTTTGCTCAAGTACTAGGAGTATATCTGATTGCTTGAAAATAATCTTACCGCCTATCTGGATATAAGGAAGTATTTTATCATCCCTATATTGTTGTAAAGTACGCTTACTAATGTGTAGCAACTCACATACCTCCTGACCAGAGAAGTATATTTCTCCGTTCATTACAGGACGGTAATTCTTTAATATTTCTTCGATACGGCTCCTCAACTGCATTATCATCTGCTTTTGTTCAATGATTTCTTCGGCTTCATTCGTCAGTAAATCCATTGTCATTGGTGTTGTATGGTTGTCCGGCTTCGAGCAAAGCCTGTACGTCCGAGAGTTTATAATAATTCTTGCGGTTCAGTTTGGAATAAGGCAATAAACCTTTGTCCTTATAGGTCTGCAAAGTGCGTTTGGTAATATTCATCATCAGACACACTTCCTGGTTATCCAGCCATTTCTCTTCTTTGAAAATCGAAGTATATTTCCGAGTGGCATTTTCGGTCAGTTCCAAAAGTTCCTTCAACTCATTTTTCATTCCGTCCAATGCCGATTTTTGTATTGCGATTACTTCCATAGCTTGCTTCATTTTTCTGTGGAAGTCGAATTTATAAAGGCTTATTACAAGGTTTGGAAATGTTGCACCCATTGGCTTTGAAAGGCAGTATTTGGCAGTTTACTTTTGCCACAAATAAAAAATCGCATAACCTTTTGGGCTATCCGATTTATAACAATATTGCATATTATCTTTTAATAATTATTCACCAATATGATTTCAAACTATTTTATTTTCTTCTATAAAGTCACCTAATTCTTTAAATTTGAAATAAGTATATCTCACAAATTTATCCTTATCCTCAAAATAAAGGTTTTTTATCTCTGGAATAATTGAATATGGATTTCCATTTCTCATAAATCTTGATCTAAAAAAGGTTATATGAAAATCTTCATCTTTCATGTTCCAATAAAAATGCGGAGTCAAATCAGAAATTACACGAATAAAACTTTTATTTTGTTTCAATGTTTCATTCCGAATCATGTTTTCAACAAGACTTTCAATATTATTAGAATAATCAAATCTATATTTATTCTTTTTATCATGTACACCTTGAAGCTTTGCACAAATTTCATCATAACTCATTCCCTCTAGGTCTTTAATTTCTATACCTAACTCTTCTCTTATGATAAACAAGTCTTTATAATCACTTCCAGCAATTTTAAACCCAGTGTCGATTTGCTTAATAATTTTCTGGGCATAAGTTATGGGTTCAATATCTTCACCTATATAGTTATCGCTTAATTCTACAAAATACTGAAATGTTCCGAATAACTCTATAAAACAATATAATTGCTTCAATGTTTTTCCGTTTTCATCAACTTGCTTTTGTGAAAAGAGTACTAACGAATGTGACATAAAGTTAGAATCTATACTTGTTCTGATATATTCAATCATTTCTTCAAGCCTTGCAACCGGATAATAAGGAAAAATATTATCGTTATGTATGGTTCGGTTATTTCTATCTACTAAATGTTCAATCGTATTAAAATCTATACCATTGCTTAACGCAAATTCAATAGCTATTTTAGTCAATCCTTTTTTAAAAATCTCATTATTTTTATTTTATTTTTATTGTTTAATAGTTAAATAGTTTTTTTTAGAAGATACTTTTTGTTTTTTATAGTTTGCTTATTCTTCTTTTATTTGTTTTAAGTATTTCTCATGTTTAACTCTTTAGCTTTTGGCTTTCTTTTC
>JANMZB010000222.1:0-1587 GCA_031382725.1 Sphingobacteriaceae bacterium
GACGGGGACTAACCCACAATAAAGTGGGTTTCTTATAAGGCTATTGAATCTCGTTCTACTAATGCCTAGGCCTTTCTTATTTAGTTGCAATCTGATTTCTGTTTGATTCTTGGAGCCATTTTGTAATGCTAAAAATGCTTCCTTCATTAATTCAGCATGAATGGAGGGGGATATAGAGGCTATGCCTCTTTCATTTCTAATATTTTTGTAGCCCTTTGGGGCTTGCCCCATGACCCTCCCCTCCTGCCTTGCACGCTGCATCCCTGACTTTACCCTTATGGAGCGTCTCATGTTTTCTACTTGTGGGGTAGATAAATAAACCGAAAGCATAATGATGCTTTCGGGTACTGAAAAATCTAGGGGCTGATCTATGGCTTGGACTTCGATGGAGAACTTCTTAAGGAGTTCAATCATCATAAAGGCATCGGCTACGTTTCTGGAAAACCTGCTCCAGTCTACGATGTAAATATGGTTTACTTTGCCTTTACACTTTTTAACAAAATCAAGCAGTTTTGTCCATTCAGGGCGTTCAAATGTTTTGGCTGAATGGTCTTCCTGATAAATAGCCGACACATCAACATCATTATTCTGGCAATAACGGGTTAGCTTGTCACGCTGGTCTAATAAGCTATATCCCTTTTCTGCCTGTTCATCAGTGGACACCCTTATGTATAAAATTGCGTTCTTTTTCATGGTTCTTATCTTGGGTATAAATGTGATATTCTATGCTTGCCATCTGATAGAGAAAATCTCTTATCATCCTTACTTCTTCATCTGTGTATGTACTGCCATCACTGCATAATACCTTTTTACAATGGGCAATAGATAACTTTTTATCTTCTGAAATTTCTGGGCCTATCATATTTCGCAATTTTCGCACCGCACTTTTTAAATTCAGATTACATAAACGAGCCTAATTTTAGGCTAACGGAATTTACTTTGCTTGTCGCTTTACATTAAATAATGCCGGAGCAAGTTTATCTGTGATCTTCTCTAGCGACCTGCCCGCTATGTATCCACCTGTCCCAATTTCAATGAGCTTCCAAATGTGGTCGTCTAAAACCGCAGAGGGAATCTGAAAGTAAGGCACGAGTACATAGTTGTTAAGGACAATGAAAATGCAGACCAGCATCAGTATTGGCCGCCAGTTACGCTGGAGCATGCTCTCCCCTTTGGCTTCTGTGGTGATGACTTCCTTTTGCGCATCGAGCAATCTGCCTTCATAATCCAGGTACTTGCCTTCCACATCTAGGAGGAGTTGTTTGTATTTTAATTGGAGGTCTAATTTTTCATCGGATTTATCAATTTTATCTATCGCATTCCCTACTGCATCAATAGTTGCAGCCGCTCCACTTCCGAAAATCTTTGCAAAGAAATTTGTCATGATTTTGTTTGTTTAAGTGATAAAACATTAATCAAAAAAGTTCATTGTTCCTTTCGTCCCATATCTATTTTTATAAATGGAGATTGCCCCATTGCTAACTTCACCCACAATCTGAGCTTCGTGTTCCCATTCTTTACCGCCACGGAAGCTGCCGTCCTTGTTGTGTTGCAAGACAAGAATAAAAGCGGTTTCAGGGTTGTCCC
>JANMZB010000229.1:0-1049 GCA_031382725.1 Sphingobacteriaceae bacterium
AGCAAATGGGCAATTTGTCTATCTGCGTAACCTTTTTGTTTGGCCGTGCGCATCAAATTCTCAGGGAAATTTTTGATAGAAAACTTTTCTATTTCCTTTTCAAGATTATGTAGCTCTTCTATTTGATACAATAACCATGGGTCTATTTTGGTTAAATTTTGAATGGTTTTAGTCGGCATGCCCATTTTTAAAGCATCCTTGATGTGGAACAATCTGTTCCAACTTGGGTGAGCAAGGCTGTCTAGGATTACCTCCTGGTTAGTCACCTCTTTTCCATCGGCACCTAATCCATTCCTTTTGATCTCCAGCGATTGACAAGCTTTCTGCAAGGCCTCTTGAAAGTTACGCCCAATACCCATTGCTTCACCAACTGATTTCATTTGCAAACCCAATTCTCTGTCTGCTCCCTTAAATTTGTCAAAATTCCAACGAGGTATTTTTACAATTACATAATCTATAGCAGGCTCGAAATATGCGCTAGTGGTTTTGGTAATGGCATTTTTCAATTCATCCAAATTGTATCCAATGGCAAGTTTGGCCGCTATTTTTGCAATAGGATATCCAGTCGCTTTGGAAGCCAAAGCCGACGAGCGCGACACACGTGGGTTTATTTCTATACCAATAATTTCTTTTTCATCTTTCGGGTTTACCGAAAACTGTACATTGCAACCACCCGCAAAGTTTCCGATCCCGTTCATCATCTTGATGGCCAGGTCTCTCATGTTTTGGTAAGTGGTATCTGAAAGTGTCATGGCAGGTGCTACAGTGATGGAGTCGCCCGTGTGTACACCCATAGGATCAAAGTTCTCAATGGAACAAATGATGATCACATTGCCAATATTATCGCGCAACAATTCCAGTTCGTATTCTTTCCAACCCTTGATGCTTTGCTCAACCAGTACTTCGTGAGTAGGAGAAGCATGAAGACCGGTGTTTAGTGCCTGATCAAATTTGGCGGGGTCTTCCACAAACCCTCCACCAGAGCCACCGAGCGTAAACGAAGGACGAATAACGAGGGGAAATCCTATCCTTTGGGCTATTTCTTTACC
>JANMZB010000029.1:0-17909 GCA_031382725.1 Sphingobacteriaceae bacterium
GTAAATACTATAGGTTCTAGGTTGATTTCTCTCTTAAATAATATTGATGTGGGAGAGTGGTTCCATTCTTTTTGATTAATATATCCATTTAAAGTATCGCCTTCGCTCTTAACTACGTACCCTGGTCTATAGTTTGATTGGGCGAATGTTTTTAAAGCGAACAGCAGAGAACAAAGGATTAGGCAACGGTTTATCATAGTATGATTTAAAGCAGGTCAATATAGGATTTAAGTTTACTTTATTAAAAAATCGCCTCAGCAATTCTCTTAGTTGGCCCAGGATTACTCATCGTATAAAAATGTAATACCGGCGCGCCAAAAGCCATTAGCTCTTTACACTGCTGAATCATAAATTCAATCCCAACTTCTTTAACATCTTTTTCTGACGAGCAACTCGAAATGGCTTTAGTTAAGTCTTCAGGTAAATCCAGATGGAAGATTTTAGGTAAGCTGACAAGTTGCTTCGATGAGGTTATGGGTTTCAACCCCGGAATGATTGGAACGTTAATTCCGTTCTCACGACAGAGATTCACAAAGTCAAAATACTTCTGATTATCGAAAAACATCTGGGTTACAACAAAGTCTGCACCCATATCAATTTTCATCTTCAAGTAATCAAAATCAGTTTTTAAGTTAGGTGCTTCGAAGTGCTTTTCGGGATAAGCAGCAACACCAATACAAAAATCTGATTTATGGGCCTCAGTATGCTCGTGGAGGTATTCGCCATTGTTTAGGTTTACAACTTGTTGAAGCAGTTCTGTAGCATAAGCATGACCGCCGGGTGTTGGAATAAAGCCAGCATCGCCTTTACGAGCGTCGCCGCGCAATACAAGAACATTGTCAATTCCAAGAAATTGTAAATCAATTAATGCATTTTCGGTTTCTTCCTTCGTAAATCCTCCGCAAATTAAATGCGGAACAGCATCAACTTTGTATCTGTTGATGATAGATGCGCAAATAGCAACAGTGCCCGGGCGTTTGCGATAAGATACCTGCTCTAACAAACCATTAGGGTGCTGCTTATAAATGAAGTCCTCACGATGGTAGGTTACGTCAATAAACGGCGGCTTGAATTCCATTAAAGGGTCAATGGCATCATAGATATTTTCGATGCGTTGGCCCTTGATAGGAGGAAGAAGCTCAAAGGAAAAAAGGGTCTTGCCGTTTGCGTTTTTTATGTGTTCGGTTATCTTCATTATTTAGGTTAAGCTTTGCGGGTATTCACTATCAAGTATTTCTTTTACTTTTTTCTGAAGCAATTTCTTGTCTGGTAAATAAAGCTGGTATTTTGAGACAAAAATATTATTACTTATGCCTCTTGTAGCATACTCTACTATTACATCATCTTTATATCTTGTTAGGATTATTCCGATGGGAGGGTTATCGTTCTCTACATTTTGTTCGGCTTCAAAGTAATTCAGATACAGATTCATCTGGCCTATATCCTGATGCTTTACATTTTTAACTTTTAAATCTATCAATACGAAGCACTTCAATATTCGATGATAGAAAACCAGGTCTAGGTAGAAATGTGTGTTATTCAGGGTTATGCGATATTGCCGTCCAATAAAAGCAAATCCTTTGCCCAGCTCTAAAATAAATGACTGGAGATTATCAATTATTTTTTGTTCGAATTCCTTTTCATTATAAAGATGATTTTCCGGGATGTTTAAGAATTCTAATACATACGGGTCTTTAAATATATTGATTGTATCGTTTAGCTTGCTGCTTTCAGGCTTTATCAGTTTCCTTGAATTTTCACTAAGCGTATTTCTTTCGAATAAGGCCGCATCTATTTGTCTTCTCAGTTCTCTAACAGACCAGTTTTCTTTAATTGCGTAGTGTTGATAGAATCGGATTTCAGCCTCCAGGTTGCATTTCAATATTTCATAATAGTGCGACCAGCTTAATTGGTGTGACACTGTCAAACCAGTTTCTTTTTTTTGGTGTGACACTGTCACACCAAGAGTCATAGTATCACTAGAAATATTAAATACAGGAAATTTAAGATAGAAAAGCCGCATATAAGTAAGCTGGCTTCTGCTAAAACCCTTACCTAAGTCAGTAGTAAGTTCTTTAGAAAGTTCAATAAGCATTTGTCTAACAGAGATATCGTCTAACTTTTCATAAAGCTCGGCTTCATGAATAAGTTTCCCTACCTGCCAATAAGTATAAAGTAACTGCGTGTTTATCGCTTTAGCAATAAACTGCCTTGATTCTTCAACCAACTTCTTGATTTCAGATAACAGTTTATTGCTTTGCGTTACTCGTTTCATGAAAACCTTAATACCCCAAATTCGGACTCAACCATCTTTCTACCACTTCCAAATCCATATTCTTCCGCTTTGCGTAATCTACAACCTGGTCCTTAGAAATTTTTCCTAAACCAAAATATTTGGAATCCGGATGTGCGAAGTAAAATCCGCTAACCGCAGCTGTTGGATACATCGCAAAACTTTCGGTCAGTTTTATTCCTGTCGTGGCTTCGGCATCTAGCAACTGGAACAACGTTTCTTTCTCGGTATGGTCGGGGCAAGCGGGGTAACCGGGTGCCGGGCGGATACCTGCATACTTTTCTTTAATCAGGTCTTCATTGCTCAAAGTTTCATCTTTTGCATAACCCCAATAATCTTTTCTCACCAATTCGTGCATTTTCTCTGCAAAGGCTTCTGCTAAACGGTCAGCGAGAGCTTTTACCATAATGCTATTGTAGTCATCGTGGTCTTTTTCGTATTGGGCCACTAATTCGTCACAGCCGATTCCGGTAGTTACTGCGAAGCCGCCAAAATAATCCTGAATGCCAGTTTCTTTCGGTGCTACGAAATCCGACAAAGCGTAATATGGTTCACCTGCTGCTTTTTCAGCTTGTTGGCGGAGGGTGTGGATAATGGCCTCACCCCGGCCCTCTCCGGAGGAGAGGGAGTCGTGCGAAAGAACAATGTCGTCGCCAACTGAATTTGCGGGCCAGAAGCCAATGACACCCTTTGCTGTAAGAAGTTTTTCGCTGATGATTTTGTTTAATAATGCTTGTGCATCATCGAATAGTTTCTTTGCTTCAACTCCAACAAACTTGTCTTCAAAAATGCGTGGATAGCTTCCGCGAAGTTCCCAGGTATGGAAAAAAGGTGTCCAATCGATATAATCAATAAGTTCCTCTAATGGGAAGTTATCAAACACTTTGGTGCCTAAAAACGCAGGTTTTGGCGGGATGGAACCGTTTAATCCAATTTGAAATTTATTCTGACGGGCTTCTTCAATTGATTTAAATTGCTTGTCGGAACGTTTGTTCAAATGTATCTCACGCGCTTTATCATATTCTCCGCGAATTTGATTGATATACCCATCGCGGTTATCATCGCTCATTAATGTACTGCATACAGTTACACTTCGGGATGCATCCAATACATGGACGGTTGGCCCGGAGTAGTTAGGTGCGATTTTTACTGCTGCGTGAATGCGCGAGGTGGTGGCTCCGCCAATAATCAAAGGAATTTTGAAGTCCTGACGCTCCATTTCTTTAGCGAAATGAACCATCTCATCCAGCGAAGGAGTAATCAATCCGCTTAAGCCGATGATATCTACTTCAAGTCTTTTTGCTTCCTCGATAATTTTCTGAGCAGGAACCATTACGCCAAGGTCGAATACCTCGAAGTTATTACAAGCGAGAACCACGCCCACAATGTTTTTGCCAATATCATGCACATCACCCTTAACCGTAGCCAGTAAAACTTTTCCCGCATTCTTTCGCTGATTGCTGTCGGCGTTGTTTCGTTTTTCTTCTTCGATGAATGGTAAAAGGTATGCAACGGCTTTTTTCATTACTCGGGCAGATTTAACTACCTGAGGAAGGAACATTTTTCCCTGGCCGAACAAATCACCAACTATGCCCATGCCGTCCATTAAAGGGCCTTCGATAACTTCTAAAGGTTTGGCGTATTTCTGACGGGCTTCTTCCACATCATCATCAAGGTAATCGATAATCCCTTTTATCAATGAATGTGACAAGCGGCTTTCAACACTTTCGTTGCGCCATTGCTCGTCTTTAACTATAACCTTTCCCTTGGTTTTAATGGTATCAGCAAACTCAACCAAGCGTTCTGTTGCATCGGGGCGGCGGTTTAAAAGCACATCCTCTACAAGTTCTAAAAGGTCTTTAGGGATTTCTTCATAAACTTCCAGCATCCCGGCATTTACAATTCCCATATCAAGACCGGCCTTGATGGCGTGGTACAAGAAGGCGGAATGCATGGCTTCGCGCACCGTGTTATTTCCCCGGAAGGAGAATGAAATATTTGAAACGCCACCACTCACTTTTGCTAATGGAAGATTTTCTTTTATCCAGCGGGTTGCGTTGATGAAATCTACCGCATAGTTATTGTGCTCTTCTAATCCGGTGGCAACCGTTAAAATATTAGGGTCGAAGATGATATCCTGAGGAGGGAAATCAACCTCGTTGACCAAGATATCGTACGACTTTTTACAAATTTCTATCCGCCGTTCATAAGAATCAGCCTGACCATTTTCGTCGAATGCCATCACAACTACGGCTGCGCCGTATTGCTTTATCTTGCGTGCGTATTCTTTGAATTTTTCTTCGCCCTCTTTTAGCGATATGGAATTAACAACTCCTTTTCCTTGCAGGCATTTCAATCCGGTTTCGATTACCGTCCATTTAGACGAATCGACCATGATTGGAAGTTTAGAGATATCCGGCTCTGAAGCGATAAGATTAAGAAACTTGGTCATTGAAGCTTCCGAATCAAGCATCCCTTCATCCATATTCACATCGATGATTTGCGCACCGCCTTCAACCTGCTGACGGGCAACGGTTAATGCGCCTTCAAAATCACCACCCAAAATAAGCTTTGAAAATTTAGGTGAACCAGTTACGTTGGTACGCTCACCAATATTTACAAAATTCGTTTCAGGCGTTAGGGTCACTGGCTCTAATCCGCTTAAGCGCAAATAAGGCTCCGGGTTTCCCGGAACTCTTGGAGAATATTTTGCTGCCTTTTCGGCGATGCATTTGATGTGCTCAGGGGTTGTACCGCAGCATCCGCCAACAATATTTACAAAACCGTTTTTAATGAAATCTTCGACCAAGTGAGCAGTTTCATGAGGGACTTCATCGTAAGCGCCAAATTCATTTGGCAAACCGGCGTTCGGATATGCGGAGATGAAACAGGACGCCTTTTGAGATAACTCTTCAATATGCGGCCTCATATCTTTAGCACCCAAAGCACAGTTTAAGCCAATGCTTAAAAGGTTGGCGTGCGATAAAGAATTTAAAAAAGCTTCTACGGTTTGACCGGAAAGGGTACGTCCACTGGCATCTGTAATGGTGCCAGAAATCATAATCTCAATCTTGCGACCGATTTCGTTTTCGTAATTTTTTGCTGCAAATAATGCTGCTTTAGTAATTAATGTATCGGTGATCGTTTCAAACAAAAGAACATCAGCACCTCCATCAATCAAACCCTTAATTTGTTCGTAATAAGCATCAACCAGCTCCTCGAAAGTAACGGCACGGTAACCCGGGTCGTTTACATCGGGCGACATAGAAGCCATTTTGGTGGTAGGACCTAGAGCGCCGGCAACAAATCGCGGTTTATCCGGATTTCTTTGTGTGAATTCAGTGGCAACTTCCTTAGCGATGCGAGCACCTTCATAACTCATTTCGTACGAAAGTTCTTCCATCTGATAATCGGCCATGGAAATGCGCTGAGTGCTGAAGGTGTTGGTTTCAATAATATCAGCGCCAGCGTTTAAATATTCGGCATGAATTGCTTTAATCACATCCGGGCGGGTGATATTCAGCAAGTCATTATTGCCGCGAACATCACAAGGGTGATCTTTAAAGCGTTCGCCACGAAAATCTTCCTCTGTTAGCTGATAGCGCTGGATCATGGTGCCCATTGCACCGTCAATAACTAAAATACGTTTTTTTAATTCTTCTCTAATGCTCATTGGTTTTGAGATGTGAGATTTGAGACGCTAGATTTAAGAATAGACAAGACGCATAAAAGTCTCATATCTCACATCTAACCTCTCATATCTCCCTTTAACAAGCTTATCTTTGAAATCCGGTGTCCCGATTAGAATTCACTTATCTTTCTTCATCCTAATGTCCGGAATCAGTTAGAATTTAGCACCTTGTAAGCACAGGTTGCTAAGACTTCGCAGGGTCTAATCCCTCCGTCTTTCTGAATAAGCATTGCAAAAATGCATCAAAATTCAATAATATGCAAATAATAAAGGGATGCAGTTTCGCTACACCCCTTTATACTTATATTATTTAATAAGATTATTTTCTGCTTCCGAAAACTCTTAGAAGCATCAGGAACAAGTTTATAAAATCAAGGTATAGGGATAATGCACCCATAATTACCATTTTATTAGCCGATGCATCGCCGTATTCTATGCCTGCGCCAATACGCTTTAAACGCTGAACATCATACGCGGTTAAACCGATAAATACAGCAACACCAATACAGCTAATAATGTAATCAAGCTGACTGCTTTGCAAAAACCAGTTTATGATACTTGCAATAACAATTCCGATTAAGAACATCATTAATAATGAACCGAACTTAGTAAGATCCTGATTTGTAGTGTAACCTGCAATTGCCATCACCGCGAATAATGCGGAGGCAGATAAAAAGCAACCTAGTACAGAGGCACTGCTGTAGATCATCAGGTTAAAGCTAATGCTGATACCCATTACAGCCGCGAACAGTACATAAAGAAGTGCTACAATCGGAAATGAAAGGCGATTCATACCGAAGGATAAGATTAGAACAAATGCTAGTGGAGCAAATCTTGCTGCGGTACCAAGTCCCGTTATGCCCCCGTTCTCAACGTTTACAAGATATCCTAATAAAGTAGTATCCGTGGAGAATAGATAGGTAGTAGCTGCCGAAATGCCCAGCGCAACAAACATCCACAAGAAAACATTTGGTAAAAAGTTTTTGGAAGTAATTCCGGTTTCGCGCTGTACCGCAGGACTTCCGCCAAGGTTATAAGAATTTTGATCTGACATGTTTTAATTTTTATTAAAGGTACGATTTGTATATCATTCAAAGATAATGGTTTGAGATCAGGTTAGCCGCTTTAAAAGTTGTTCCTCAACTTGTTTATAGAATTGAATCGGTTTTAGGGTTCGCCATGAAATATTATCAAGTTCGCCGCCAAAGTTTATATAATAATCGATGTTGCTTCTTTTAAACTCGTCAATAACATGTTCTCTGAAATTCACCCCAGCAATCCATCCATCCTCAACATCCTGAAACCATTCTTCATAATATGAGTCGTCAGATGAGTGAAAGTTTAAAACGTTTTCTCCTACCAGGATAAATTTGTTGACACCTGAATCAACCATTAGTTCAAGTATTTCGCGTTTAAGCAGCATGATATCATTATAAATGGCATCATTCCACTCACCAATAAATTCAATTATGGCAAATCGTTTATCGTAGTCAACAAAAAGTGCTTTGAGGTATAAGGTTTGAGATCCAAATGCATCCCACTGCGGATGAATGTAGTAGTTGTAGATCTTTTTATCGAATTCAAACTCACTATACTCCGTCTCAAAAAATGGAGATCGATTATCTTCTGCTGCTACATAATCATCGCGCCAGCGATAAAAAGGTTCTATTTCGTGCATTCTTCAAATGTGCAAATGTGCGGATTTGCAAATGTGCAAATGCCGGCATGGTTGTCTAGTTATGTGCAGGTGTGCAAATGTGCAAATGCCTGCGTGGTGTTTTAGTTATGTGCAGGTTTCCAGATTGTAAATGTGTAAATTCCTGCATCATGTTGTATAAGATTTGCCGGGTCTGCAAATATGCAATCATTCAATCTGCACATTTTCTTATTTGCACATCTTCTCATCCTTTTCTCATCTGCACATTTTTTACCGCTTCTCTCACATTTCCATAATCATCAAGCAGCTTTTGTGCCGATTGTTCATCCAGCCCGGTAGCTTCAACAACCATATTTACGGCCCGTTGAACCAGTTTATTGTTGCTCAGCTGCATATCAAACATTTTATTTCCTTTTACTCTGCCCAATTGAATCATAACCGTTGTACTAATCATATTCAATACCAGTTTTTGAGCAGTGCCTGATTTCATTCTGGTAGAACCTGTAACAAATTCCGGGCCTACTACAACCTCAACCGGGTATTTTGCTTCTACGGCAACCGGACTGCCTGTGTTGCAAACGATGCATCCGGTAACAACGCCCTCTTCGTTTGCTTTTTTCAAACCTCCGATCACGTACGGCGTAGAGCCCGACGCCGCAATCCCAACTAAAATATCTTTATCTGATATTGAGTAATGTGTTAAATCTTTCCAGGCCTGGTCGGTATCGTCTTCCGCAAATTCAACCGCTTTTCGTATGGCCGAATCGCCGCCTGCAATAATACCGATAACCCAATCGTGCGGCACTCCGTAGGTGGGAGGACATTCCGACGCATCTACAATCCCTAGCCGTCCGCTGGTTCCGGCGCCAATGTAAAATAAGCGGCCACCCAATTTCATTTTTGCAACTATCGCATTAACAAGTAATTCTATTTGAGGCAGTGCTTTTTCTATTGCCAAAGGCACCGTTTTATCTTCGTTGTTTATACCCCGCAGTAACTCTGTCACCGATTTTTTTTCAAGATCCGAATATGCGGAATCTTGTTCAGTCGTTCTGTTCATAATTTAAAGGTCGGAATATATTCAGGAATTGAGCTTAAAAAAAGCTTTTTTGTGACAATTTTAAACCGGTTTATCTGCCAATGAATAGCTATTTTTAGGCCGCTCTTAATTCATGCACTCATCCACCAAAAGTAATTTATTAGTTGCCTCATGCTATGCCGGAATTCTTGCCCTTGGTATGGCTGTTGGTCCAAAATTCGGACACGAAAATGGCTCTGCCAATTCTGGGAATTACTTGTCGTTTTTATCCGGTAAAACCGAAAAAGTCGACCAGGTTCTTAAAATTATTAAGGAAAATTACGTTGATCCGGTAAAGGTAGATACGCTGCAGAATCTCGGTATTGATAACATACTTTCACACCTTGATCCGCACTCTTCTTATTTGCCACCAGTTAAAGCACAGGAGCAGTCGCAAAGCCTGGAGGGTAATTATACGGGTATCGGCATTGAATATATCTTGTTAAATGATACCATCCTGGTTACTTCTGTAAAAGATGGGCCTGCGGCCAAAGCTGGCATTTCGCCGGGTGATAAAATTTTGAGAGTTGATGATAAGAATGTTGCCGGAACCGGAGTATCCCGGATCAATATTGTATCTCTTATAAAAGGCAGAATTGGTACACCTGTAAAATTGCTAATCAAAAAGCGTGATAGTTTAAAAGAACAATTGGTTTCCGTTAACCGGGATAAAATTACTGTGAGCAGTGTTGATGCTGCATATATGATGACCCCTACCGTAGGATACATTAAAATAAGCAAGTTCGGTGCGCGTACAGATGAAGATTTTGCTTCGGAAATAAACCGTTTAAAGCAACATAATATGAAAAGCCTGATACTCGATCTGCGCCATAACGGCGGCGGGTATTTAAGTGCTGCTACGGCTTTGGCCGATGAATTTTTACCAGACAAGCAATTGATTGTTTATACCCAGGGCGAACATGAACCACGCACAGATTATTTTGCCACCGGAAGCGGTAAGTTTGAGCAGGGAAAATTAGTTTTATTGGTTGATGAAACTACAGCATCTGCGAGTGAGATTGTTGCCGGAGCGATTCAGGATTTGGATAGAGGCATAGTAATTGGTCGCCGCTCTTTTGGGAAGGGCCTTGTACAGGAGCAGTTTAATTTTGGAGATGGCTCGGCTCTAAATCTAACCATTGCACGCTATTATACTCCTTTGGGCCGGTCTATTCAACGGCCTTATAAAATGCCAACCGAAGAGTATTTTGAAGAAGCTAAACGACTTGAAAACCCGGAAGTAAATAGTGACGGAACAGTGAAAGACAGTGTGATTGATAAAAAGGTTTCTTATAAAACTTCAACCGGACGTACCTTATATGGCGGAGGAGGGATTATGCCCGATGTTTACATTCCGGCGGACACCACTTCTTACAATTCTTTCTATTATGCTTTACGAGCCAGAGGGATCTTAACAGAATTTATGTTTAGCCATCTTTTGAAAGAGTACAAACCTGCATCGCTAAAGCAAATTGAAAATGATTTCAGTTTAAGTGATGACCAATACCATAACCTGATCCATATATCTGAAAAGAGTGGCGTTAAAGCCACGGCTTCTTCAAAAAAAGAAGCAAGGCTGGCCATTAATCAGGATTTAAAAGCTTCCCTCGCCAGAGTGTTTTTTGATGATGAAGGTTACTTTAGAGTACAGAATGCAAATGATAAGGCAATAGCAAGGTCGCTTCAGGAACTGAAGCAACCTTAAACTTTATTGCTGTTTCAAATTTTTTCGCATCGAATCGGTTGGCATATTGTCCACAGTACTATCCGTATTCATTGATGTATCTGCGTTAAGCTGATTTTGAAGCATCGAATCTGCCGACTGTGCCGCACTAATTGAATCTGCATCATCGGTTTCTTCAGGCTTACCATTATTGCACGACATCAGGGCAACGCTTCCAACAAACGAAGCCATTAAAAGGAATTTCTTCATATTATTAAATCTTAAATATTGGTTTCAATCGTTAATTAACGCAAGAATTGTTATGAATTAATTACACTTGCTATCTCAATCATAACATTAATTCATCACAAAGGTTAACAAAGATTATCATTTACTGTAATCACATGAAATTCTATTTAATTCTTCAGTTTCTCTTCATGCTTTCAATATCAACGTACAGCCAAAGTTCATACAAGGCCATAATAAAAGATAGCAGCACCAGCGAGCCTTTAAAAGGCGTATCTGTTAGGGTGTCAGGTTTGGGATTGGCTGGCATCTCTAACGAAAATGGCTACGTTCAAATTGATAATATTCCTTACGGGACGCAATTGATCTATTTTAAAAGTCTTGGATTTGAAACCAGGATTGATACACTGGTTTTTCCACTTTCATCCGATAATATTGAGGTATTGTTAACACCGGCTTCAGAGGAAATGGAGGAAGTTGTGATCACATCTACTCGAAGTTCGCGAACGATTCAAAATATCCCCTCTAGGGTTGAGTTTATTGCCGGTGAAGAATTAGAAGAAAAGGCGAATATGAAACCGGGCGATATCCGGATGATGTTAAGTGAAAGTACGGGTATTCAAACCCAGCAAACATCTGCAACGTCGGCAAATGCGTCTATCCGGATTCAGGGTTTAGATGGTCGGTATACTCAAATTTTAAAAGATGGATTTCCGATGTATTCAGGTGCGTCGAGTGGATTGGGCTTGCTTCAAACGCCACCACTTGATTTGAAACAAGTGGAGATTATAAAAGGATCGGCCTCTACCTTATATGGCGGTGGTGCAATAGCGGGTTTGGTTAATTTAATTTCCAAAACGCCTGGGGATGAAAGGGAATTGCGGTTTCATCTTAACGGTACGTCGGCATCAGGATTAGATCTAAATGGATTTTACGGGGAACGTTTGAATGAAAAAATTGGATTAACAGTGTTTGCTTCAAGAAACAGCAATGCACCCTACGCCCCAGCAAATATCGGCCTGACCGCAATCCCAAAATTTGAACGGTATCACTTAAATCCTAAACTGTATATCTACCTGAACAATAAAACAAAGTTCGATTTTGGTATTAACACTGCTTTCGAGAATAGAATAGGTGGCGATATTAGTTTTATTGATGGCGATAAAGATGTTGATCATACTTATTTTGAGCGGAACAAAAGTCAGCGAATAAGTTCTCAATTCAGCCTAAATCATACTATAAATGATAAAAGCCAGCTGAATATCCGCAACAGTTACAGTTATTTTAATAGAGATATCACCATACCCGATTATCAATTTGACGGGGTTCAAAACAGCACGTTTACCGAAATTAACTATGCTAATAACAGTGACAAATATGAGTGGGTAATTGGGGCTAATTTAGTAACCGATGATTTTAAAGAGCAACCCTCAGCCGCTCAAATACTCCGCAGTTACAATCAAACCACCATCGGCACTTTTATTCAAAATACGGTTAAAGCAAAAAGCTGGCTGGATATTGAAACCGGCCTCAGAGGCGATTATATAATTGATTACGGGCTGGCCTTACTTCCGCGTATATCGGCCTTGTTTAAGATTAGCAATAAATTCACGTCGCGAATTGGTGGAGGTTTAGGATATAAAACTCCCACCATTTTCACAGAAGAGAGTGAAAGGATTCAGTATAGAGGTGTAATGCCTATCAGTAGCTCCAATAATAAGCTGGAGCGGAGTTATGGCGCAAATATGGATGTGAACTATAAGACGTTAATCGCTGATAAAATCAGCTTTTCTGTCAATCATCTTTTCTTTTACACTTACCTGAACAATCCATTGACTTTAATACCTTTTCAGGGAAGCTCGTACGTGTTGCAAAACAGTGCAGGGCATGTTGATACCAGAGGAACTGAAACAAACCTGAAACTAGGATATGAGGAGTTTAAATTGTTTCTTGGTTATACTTTTACAGATGCTTTGCTACATGTTGGAAGCTCCAAAACTCAGAACCCTTTAACACCAAAGCACCGTCTAAATTCTGTATTGATGTATGAAGTAGAAGAGAAATGGAAAATTGGCGCAGAAGCATACTATTTCAGTAAGCAAAACTTAAGTAACGGTGAAACAGGGCGGCATTACTGGACTACAGGTTTTATGGCAGAACGCTTGTGGGAAAAGTTTTCTATCTATATTAATTTCGAAAACTTTATTGATACGCGGCAAACCAAATTCGGAAGCATCTATTCGGGAAGCTTAACCAATCCAATTTTTAAGGATATTTATGCTCCTTTAGATGGGTTTGTGGTAAATGGTGGACTTAAAATAAAATTATAACATGAACGAACAAGAGTCAGGTTTGTATAAAAGAGCGTATTTGTTCGCGTCTTTTATAGTGGTATATAACATAGTTGAAGGGATTGTTTCCATGATTATTGGTTACAGAGATGAGTCGCTAACCTTATTTGGATTCGGTGTAGACAGCTTTATTGAAGTTGCCTCCAACTTAGGGGTATTGTATATGATAAGAAGAATTCAGCAAAATCCTGATGGTAGCAAAACCCTCTTTGAGCGTGGAGCATTACAGATTACCGGATATGGGTTTTTATCTTTTGTCTTTCGGTTTGGCAATAGGCATAGTCCAGAATATTTTACAGAAAGGGAGACCGGAAAACACGTTTTGGGGGATCGTTATTTCCTTGCTTTCAATTGGAATAATGTACTATGTGGCTACTTCACAAATTAAAACCGGGAAAGCATTGAGTTCATCACCAATTATTGCAGACGCAAAATGTACCATGGTTTGCATTTATATGTCGCTGGTACTTTTAGCCTCAAGTCTGATTTATGAACTTACAGGCTTTGCTTATATTGATGCGATTGGTGCGGCGGGCTTAATTTACTTTTCGGTAATTGAGGGTAAAGAAGCTTTAGAAAAAGCAAAGGGCAAAGAATGTAGTGATTGCTGTTAACGGCAAATTTAACAAGGAATTCTAAATTGTAATTTAAGTTTTGGGAAAGCTAAAAAAACAAAAACGCCTTAACAATAGCAGGTAGTCTGCATTTATTAAGGCGTTGGTATTATAAATCTCGTTTATTTCTGCCTGAAAAATATCTGAATCGGCACACCATTAAAATCAAAATGTTCCCTCAATTTATTCTCAATAAATCTTTTATAGGGCTCTTTAATATACTGGGGCAAATTGCAGAAGAACGCAAACATAGGTGATGATGCGTTGATCTGGGTGATGTACTTAATCTTTACATATTTGCCTTTTAACGCTGGGGGCGGATAGTTTTCTATAATCGGCAATAGCGTATCATTTAGTTTTGAAGTTGGGATCTTTTTCGTCTTATTTTCAAAAACCTTTGCCGCAGCTTCAACGGCTTTAAATATACGTTGCTTCTCTACTACCGATGTAAACACAATCGGCACATCCGAAAAAGGAGCGATTCGCTGTTTTATTTCATCTTCAAAGGCTTTAGTTGATTTATGAGTTTTTTCAATTAAATCCCATTTGTTCACCAATATCACAACGCCTTTCTTATTCTTCTCTGCCAGGTGAAGAATGTTTATATCCTGAGACTCGATTCCTTCAACAGCATCAATCATCAGTATAACAACATCAGCTTCTTCCAGGGCCTTTATCGTACGCATTACCGAGTAGAACTCAATATTCTCTTTAACCTTAGTTTTCTTACGCAAGCCGGCCGTATCGATCAGCATAAATTCATGTCCAAACTGGTTGTAATGGATATGAATGGAATCACGGGTAGTTCCGGCTATTGGCGTAACAATATTTCTGTCTTTGCCAATCAGGGCATTTATAAGAGATGATTTGCCAACATTCGGGCGACCAACAATGGCATATTTAGGTAGGGCGGTATCATCCGGCTGAACTTCTTCAAAGTGAGATACAACCTCATCTAAAAGTTCACCCGTTCCCGAGCCTGTCATTGACGAAATAGAATAAATTTCACCTAATCCGAAACTATAAAAGGGATGAATATCGTCAAGCAGTTTATTGTTATCTACTTTATTGGCAACGACTAATACCGGTTTTTTACTTCTTCTCAGGAGATCAGCTATGCTGTCGTCCAGATCAGTAGGGCCGGTGGTTACGTCAACCATGAATAAAATAACCGTTGCTTCCTCGATGGCAATAATAACCTGCTCACGGATCGCAGCCTCAAATACATCTTCAGAATGCGCCACATAACCGCCTGTGTCAACTACCGTAAAATTCTTGCCTATCCATTCTGCCACACCATAATGGCGATCGCGGGTAACGCCGCTTTGGTCATCAACTATCGCTTTGCGCGATTCTGTTAAGCGGTTATATAAAGTGGACTTTCCAACGTTGGGCCGTCCAACTATAGCTACTATATTGCTCATTGTTTTTAGAATCAAGAAGCTTGATGCAAGAATCAAGATTTGCCTGCTCTCACACAACTTCTATTTATAAGCCATCCTGGCTCTTATTCATTAATCTTATTAGTTATCTTAAATCAGGATTCTTGACTGAAGACCTCTTTTATCTTACACGCTTTTACTGAATCTTGTTTCTTATCTCTTGACTCTTCCTTAATCAATCTTCGTATCCGAAGCTTTTTAGGTAATTTTTCCGGTTACGCCAATCCGGAATAACTTTAACGAACATCTCGAGGAATACTTTTTTCTGTAGGAATTCCTCAATGTCTTTACGGGCGTATGTGCCTACTTTTTTTAGCATTGTACCCCCCGGGCCAATTAAAATGTTTTTTTGAGAATCGCGCTCAACAATTATTTCTGCACTTATTCTGTTTATATTTTCCTCTTCTTTAAAGGAAGTAATAATGATCTCGGTACTATAAGGAATTTCTTTCTGATAAAGTTTAAAGATCTTTTCCCTTATCATTTCAGACACAAAAAAGCGCTCGTTTCGATCAGTCAGTGTGTCTTTTTCATAATATGCCGGATGTTCGGGAAGCTTATCAAGAATGAATTGCATTACCGCATCAACGTTATAGCTGTGAAGCGCAGAAGTTCCAAAAATCGCTTCCGGATTTAAAGTTTCCCTCCAATACTCGATCTTGGCTTCCACTTCTTCCTGAGTTGATGTATCGATTTTATTAATCACCACAGCAATGGGCGAAGAAGTTTTCTTAAGCTTTTCAAGAATATCGTTTTCGTCGAACCGCTCATTAATATCAGTAACAAGCAAAATCATGTCGGCATCCACTAAGGACTCATTCACTGCCCCCATCATGCTTTCCTGCAAACCATACTTGGGCTTAATTACTCCGGGAGTATCAGAAAAAACGATTTGATATTCTTCTTCATTGACAATACCAATAATGCGGTGGCGGGTAGTCTGCGCTTTAGAAGTAATGATCGACATTTTCTCACCTACAAGCGCATTCATCAGGGTAGATTTTCCTGCATTAGGCTTGCCAACAATACTCACAAATCCGGCTTTATGCGACATGGAATTTATTTAAAAAAATATTTGGACTGCAAAGAAACGAAATATATCTTTGCAGTCCAATTAAGGGAGTAAGGAAATAAGATTTAAAAGCCAGAAACTAAGATTGCGAGAGTGCGGGGTGGAGCAGTTGGTAGCTCGTCGGGCTCATAACCCGAAGGTCATCAGTTCGAGTCTGGTCCCCGCTACCAAAGAAGTGTTTACGGACACTTCTTTTTTTGGCCCGTTCGTCTAGGGGTTAGGACGTTAGATTTTCATTCTAGAAACAGGGGTTCGATTCCCCTACGGGCTACTTTTAAATTATTCATTCAAATTGAAACCGCTGTATAAATCAAAATATGGCGGTTTTTTTGTTTATGATAGTTAAGTTTTCCAATGTTTTCTTAGGTTTATACTATTATTACTTGACACCAAGTTGAAACCACCAACCTATAGAATAGAATTATTTAAAGGCAAAAAGCTAAAGCTTGATCAGGACAGGCATCCGGTATGCCTTACGGTTACTTTCAAAGGAAAAGTTAAGCGAAAGACCATTGCTTCTGCGTTGCCAAAAGAATGGGATTCAAAGAACGATCTGGTTAAACCACGTTCCCGTAAAGACTGGGAGAGGGTTAATACCGATATTGAAACCGAATATACAAAATATTTGTCTGTTTTCAATGCATTAAAGCGTGATTTAGAGACTTTTACAGTCGAAAAAGTATTTGAAGAACAAAAGGTCATCTCCCCGTTATTTAAGAGAAATGCCGAAATGTACCTTGAAGAACTACGGTCACGTAGTCAGCATAGCTACGATAGTGCAAATTCTCGTTTGAGGAAAATTATGGAATATTCAGGCGTAGAAGATTTTCGCATAAGTGAAATTGACGACACCTGGATAAAGGGATTTAAGGCTTTCTGCAAGAAAAAGGGGAATAGTCACAACACGATTAACTACGCCCTGAAGTTTATAGTCAGGATCGGAAGTTACGCCGGTGTCAAGATTAAGACTACTATTAGTTTCGATAAGACCTATAAAGAAAAACTTACTCCGGAAGAGTTATTAAGATTTTCTATTGTTGATTCAAAGGATGGTACGCATGAATGGCACGCAAAAAATACCTTTATGCTTCAGTTCTATTTTAGAGGTATGCGGATAGGGGATCTTCTTTTGTTAAAAAAGTCCAATTTTAAAAATGACAGGCTTATTTATGATTCATCGAAAACAAATGAAGATTATTCGATTAAAATTATAGAGCCTTGCAGGGAAATACTAAACTTATATACAGATACTCAGGGAGTTTATTTGTTGCCATGGATTAGAACAACATCTACCGATAAAGAGGTTTTGTCCAAAGAGGTTAAAAACAGAACAGCGGTAATCAACTGGCATCTGAAGGAGATTGCTAAAAAGTCGAAACCTGCAATTACCAAAAACATAACTACCCACATTGCCAGGCATACCTTCGCTGCTATTGCCGACAAGAAGCTTAACCGTGACGTTAAAGCAATTCAAAGCTTGCTTGGGCACGGCAACAGGAAAATGACGGAGATTTACTTAGGTGAGCTCAGGAAAACGGATGAACTGGATGATGCTGCGGATTTGGTGTTTGGAGAATGAAAGTAACTGATTTTATCGCTAGTGACCCTACTTACTCATACTAAGTCTAATACGCTCCAACCGCTTTGTAGCCTCTTCAGCTATGAATTTATGGATATTATAATCTTGATACCTCGCATTCATACATAGTCCAAAAAGCCAGTCATATAGTTGATAAACTTTATCTCCTAATTCAGCCTTTACTAAGTTTAGTGTGGAAACGTGCTTATTCGGTTTGTTTCTT
>JANMZB010000032.1:0-1529 GCA_031382725.1 Sphingobacteriaceae bacterium
GACTGACTTTGGTACTTGTATTCCAAATTTATGCGTACGCTTCCAATATTTGGACTTGATTTTGGACAGGATTCTGTTCTTTCGTCGTAGCACATCATGCACCCACCAGTTGAAGGCTGGTTCAGATGCAATATTGTTTCCAACTGCATACTCTGCTACCTGTACCGGGTTGGCTTCTTTTAAATCTTTAAGTGGAACCCATGTAGATGTTCCATCTTTCCAAAGTACTAGAAGTTTCCAGCCTTTTGTTGTCCGCTTTAGATGTGGGTTTGATCCATCTGTACCTTCGACATGCATATTCTCAATTTTTATTGCCGTAGCGTCGGATTCGTGATCTAGAATTTCATCAAGCAGAATAAATTGATGCCCTTCATCATCGACTTGAGAGTATAACGATTCTGCAATTAAATTGGCGGTGTACTCCTGTTCAGTGCCATCAGGGAATTGAACTTCGTATACTCTTGTGTCAAGCAACGGATTATTGTTTGATCGGCCAATAGGGTTTCCATTGTTGTCGCGTTTGCGTTTGATGACTTGTCCCGACACTAAACTGTCCCCTTTCGGCAATAATACTTGTGCCGAAATATAATTGTCGAATGTTTCTGCATCAAAATCCTCTGCTTCAGGATGTAAAAACGCTTCGTCTGATACTTCAAAATCCGGATCAACGACATCAAGTTACCTGGTAGGAGCACAAGTCACCGTAAAATCATTTGCACCACGATCGAGGCGTTCACTGACTGATTTGTCGAATTTTGTCAGAAGGTCTTGTACCCGTTGCGAAGAAAGCTCATCGCCAGGGATCGTTTGAACGGTGGTTCTGGATATTGGTTCAGCGGATTCGGTAAGAATCCAGTAACAAAGTGCTTGACCGACACGATGTGAAACCCCGAGCCATCGCCCCAAAACGCCCCGTGGTTCAGGAAAATCAGATGACTGGTAAAAATAGACCGGTTGATAGAAACTAAACTCAGTCCACTCCGATATGTCAGGCGTGTCCCCTGTAACCAATTCGTGTGGTGTGCGGCCATTAAGTACCGGTAGACCGAGCGCTGTTCTCGACCGTAGTTCACATACATATTCTAAACAAAAATCCCATAGCCGCTTGTGAGCTCCAGACCGATGCATAAATTCAAGTAACTTGTTTCTTGAGTTCCTGTATCTCGGCTTCGGCACGATTCTGCCAAGGACTGTATGGCTCAGCAATTGTCTGCTTAATGCCGCCGTGTTTGTCACGTATTTCCTTCCAGTGACCGAGTGTCATCTCCTTAGCGCCATCAGTATGTAAAAATGTAGGAACACCGACATCAGAGAACAACGTACTGAGAGCATTGCCAGCCATTGATTTACTTTTCATAGGATATACACGGGAGAACCCAGTATCATTAACAAAAATCTGGCCGCAAGAAAATCCACGGATCGATTTCGTTACAATCGCTTGAATACAAAATTCTATTCTGATACTATGTTTGTGTCAACGAAATCGATCCGTGGATTTTCTTGCGGCCAGATTTTTGTTAATGATACTG
>JANMZB010000305.1:0-2389 GCA_031382725.1 Sphingobacteriaceae bacterium
CCTTGAAGATAATCTTTAACCAGATCTTCCTTGAACTTAATACTAAACTTGATTCTTCTTTCCATGAAAATGCCCCTAATAAGTGTCTAACTTTTTGGGGGGCACTTCAATACGATTCGGCCTCTTTTGTTTTAGCAAATATTATTTTGTCGTCTAGCCTTCTACTTTTTTCTTTGTTTTCTTCAGCTGTACGTAAGAAGAATTCAAGATATCCTCCATAGCTTCCTGTGTAAAAGGTTTAGAATAAAAACCTTTAACCGATTCATAGTGGGCAATCCTTTCTTTATCTCTTGGATCGATCGAAGAAGTTAATATGACTATCGAAATTTTCTTTGCATAATATTGTTTAAAAATCTCGAAGATATCCAGGAAATCCCAGCCGGAAATATCAGGCATATCTAAGTCGAGTAATATTAAATCAGGTAAAGCAGTAAAGTTTTTGTGATGCTTTATTAGATAGCTTAAAACGTCTTTTGCTTCTAAATATGAGTCATATTTTATCGATAGGTCTAATCTTTTAATGATTAGCTCTACGATTTTATGCTGTATGTGATCGTCATCAACAAGCAATAAGGATGTACTCATAGTTCGAAAAGAAAATTTTATATGAGCCTCTTATACTGTAAAACGATGCGATTAGTTCCAATAAAATTGATTTTTTACTTCGTAGCGCTAGACTGCTTCACTCATTTTTTTTCCACCTCTGAGATCTCTATTAATTATATTCTAGATTCTTTAATGCCTTAAACAATAGGATGGTTGGAAACGCGCACTTGCCTCAAGAATACCAAACCAGCAGCTCAAATATTTTGAAGGGTCCAACTCCCTGGAGCACACCATGGTCTCAACATTAATTACTGCCTTCCGGATTATTAGGGCCTATTAGATTGATGATGTATTAATATTATCTATTTGCTATTTGGAAGCCTGTCATCCGCATTTTGATAACAGGCTTTTAATTTTATATCATTATCCAAACCGGATAAATTTATTCTGATTTTATATGATTATCTCTTAACGAAAGAGTAAAATTGCAACATGAACATAGAAACAAGAAAGCTCACCTTAGAAGATTACAATGATCTTAAAGAATCTATGGAACAGGCGTATGATACGCTTGGTGGGCAGATCTGGAGTAAACAAACAATTGCTAAGCTTTTAAAGCTATTTCCTGAGGGGCAACTATGTATTGCGGTAGATAATAAAGTGGTGGCTTGTTCATTGTCGATTATTGTCGAATATGACGAGTATGGAGATAAACATACATACAAAATGATTACCGGTGAGTATACTTTTTCTACACATAACCCTAACGGGGATACCCTATATGGAATTGAAATATTCGTATCGCCTGAGTATAGGGGCTTGCGTTTGGGGCGTAGGTTATACGAGGCAAGAAAGGAGCTTTGCGAAACGCTGAATCTAAAAAGTATTGTGGCAGGTGGCCGCATCCCGGGTTATCATGCACATGCAGAAACGTTAACACCAAGGGAATATATAGATAAAGTAAAAGCAAAGGAACTGTATGATCCTACTTTAACATTTCAAATATCTAATGATTTCCACGTTAGAAAGGTGCTTAAGAATTACCTTCCGGGAGATCATGAATCGAAAGATTTTGCAACGCTCATCGAATGGAATAATATCTACTATCAAGGTATTGATGCTTCGGCTAGATCTGCAAAAACTATCCGAATTGGATTGGTTCAATGGCAAATGCGATTGTTCCCAGATATGGAAACCTTCTACGAACAGGTAGAATTTTTCGTGGATGCAGTTAGTGGTTATAAATCAGATTTTATTCTCTTTCCGGAGTTATTTAATACGCCACTATTGCAACCTTATAATCACCTGCCCGAGATGGAGGCGATGCGAAAGCTGGCAGAATTAACTGAAGAGATCGTTGAAAAATGTCATGAATACGCAGTTTCCTATAACGTGAATATTATCACGGGAAGCATGCCTATTCTTGATAATAACAAGCTTTATAATGCCACATACCTTTGCCACAGGACCGGCAAAACCGACGAGTACAGAAAAATTCATATCACCCCAAATGAACAGAAATACTATGGGATGGTTGGCGGCGATAAGATCAAGGTTTTTGATACTGATTGTGGAAAGATTGGAATATTGATCTGTTATGATGTTGAGTTCCCGGAGCTTTCGAGAATTTTGGCAAACGAAGGAATGAATATTTTATTTGTTCCGTTTTTAACTGATACTCAAAATGCTTACACACGCGTAAAACACTGTTCGCAGGCACGCGCCATCGAAAACGAATGTTATGTTGCGATCGCAGGCTGCGTTGGAAATTTACCAAAAGTAAATAATATGGATATTCAGTATGCGCAGGCATCAGTATTTACTCCTTCAGATTTTGCTTTTC
>JANMZB010000308.1:0-8476 GCA_031382725.1 Sphingobacteriaceae bacterium
AGGACGTGACGCATTATAAAGCGCGTTGTCTTCCCGAGCTTGTTTCGGGATCTCGTATCGGCTTTAAAAATGTCATAAGGTAACGCATAGAGACCTGCAAAGCAAGCATGAATGCCATAAACAATTCATACTTATGAGTAAAACTAAGGCTAAAACTTAAAGATCTCTCCTTGGGTCGAGATGACAAGTGCCCTAATTATTGAAGCATCTATTCTTTCTTCCTCCCCAATATCAACCTTACCCCTTTATCATAACTAAAGTACCCAGCAATCCAGTTCAACAGCACAATTAAACGGTTCTTAAAACTTATGATGGAAATAAGGTGGATAAACATCCAGATCAACCAGGCTATAAATCCTTGTGTTTTAAACTCTTTGTTTAACATTTTTAAATCCGCGACAGCGTGATTACGACCTATTGTAGCCATAGACCCCTGATCATTATAGCTAAATGCAGTTTTAGGCTCACCTTTAATTTGGCGAATAAGATTTTTAGAAAGCAATTTCCCCTGCTGTATAGCCGGCTGCGCAACCATCGGGTGACCGTCCGGGTATTCATCGGTTGTCATGCACGCCACATCGCCTATGGCAAAAATGTTATCATACCCTTTAACCTGATTAAATTCATTTACCTCGATACGGTTGCCTTTTAAAATGCAATCTTCTTTTAATCCTTTAATCGGCGATCCCACTACACCCGCAGTCCATATCAACGTTTGGGCTTTCAATTCTTCCCCGGAATCCAGCAAAACGGTTTTCCCATCGTAAGATTTTACACGTCGGTTTAGCCACACTTTAACCCCATAGCTTTTCAGGAATTCCAACGATTTCTCGGAAGCTTCCGCCGACATGCCTTTTAATAATTGATCCCCGCTTTGGATCAAATTAATATCCATCTGCTTGATGTTTAACTCTTTGTAATCCTTCGGGAAAACATGTTTTCTTAGCTCACTTAATGCTCCCGCAAGTTCAACGCCGGTTGGTCCGCCGCCCACAATCACAAAATCCATTAATAGATTAAGCTGCTCTTCATCACCGGCCTGTAAAGCATTTTCGAGGTTGCAAAGAATGGTGTTGCGAAGCATTACCGCATCGCTGATGCTTTTAAGTGCGATGGCGTTTTTTTGTATCAGCTCGTTCCCGAAAAAGTTAGTTTCTGCCCCGGTCGCTATTACCAGGTAATCGTAATCAATAACGCCTATCGAAGTGGTTAATAATTTTTTATCAGGTTCAACAAATTGTACTTCAGATAATCTGAAATAAAAGTTTTTCTGTTTTTCAAAAAATTTCCTGAATGGATAGGCGATAGATGCACCATTTAATCCGGAGGTTGCCACCTGATAAAGCAAAGGCTGAAATGTATGATAATTGTTTTTATCAATCAGTATAACCTGAAGATTTGCTTCAGCCAGAGAACTGGCCAGTTTTATTCCAGCAAAGCCGCCACCAACTATTACTATTCTGGGTTTACCAATATCGGGTACGCCACTTAGTTTAGCCATTAATTATTATTTTTTCTTACAACACTAAGTGAAAGTAATTGTTCAGGTTGTAATAGCTGTAAAATCCTGAAGATTTATCACAATTTTTTTTGTTATCAATAAATTCTGAACTTTAATGTCAATAATTAATTTGAGCATTACCCCTTTATGATCGAATACCCACCCGAGCCATTAGATTTAATCCCGAATCACCATGATTTTCAAAGATTTAATTCTACTGGAATTTTAAATGTAGTAGGGATTGATCAGGAAAGCCGAATTGTATATGCTAATCAAGCCGAGCTGACTTATACAGAGTATCCTGCTGAAGAATATATCGGGAAGCTTATTTCAGATTTTTATGGGAATGCACTTTATCCGAATGAGAATTTTCTGGGCGAAAGCCATAATAAAGAACTGTATAATGTTGAATTTATATTAAAAGCTAAAAGCGGAGCTTTAAAGTATGCTTTGATTAGTTCAAAGGATATTACTGATGCACAAGGCTTAACTTATAAGTACTTATTTGTTCGGGATATAACCCATTATAAAAAGAACGAAAACCTTTTATCCTATCTAAATAACGCAGCCGAAGTGTTGGCGGGAGCACGTGATACATCCGGTGCGCTTGAAAAAATCTCAAAGCTCATTGTTCCGAAATTTGCCAACTGGTTTACAATCGATGTTTTAAAAAACGGAGAATTAGAACTCCTAACTCTGGCGCACGAAGATCCGGAGTATATTAAATCAGCTTTAGAATATCGAAAGAATTACCCTACCGACCTGAATGCTAATCATGGCACTGCTTTGGTTTTAAAAACCGGTGAGCCCAGTTTTGTGCCCATTATTACGGTCGAAATGCTGGATGCGGGAATTCCGGATCGGGAACAACTTGAGATTATTACAAGGCTTGGCCTGAAATCAGTAATAACGGTTGCCATGTTTAGCAAGGATGTGGTTACCGGAGTAGTAACATTCGTTTCTTCAATTGAAGGGAGATCTTATGATGAAGCAGATTTGAGGTTCGCACAGAATTTCGCTAACCATATTGGTCTTGCGCTCGAGAACACACGCCTTAATGAAGAAATCGTAGCGAAGCTCGAAAGGCGTAAAAAAGTGGAATCCGAGCTAAGAAGAACACAAATGCAATTAAAGTCGGCATTATCATCCGGCCTTATTGGAACATGGATTCGTGATCTTGAAAAGCAGCTGATGTATGTTGATGAGAGTCTGTCGAAAATTTTTGGCTTGGCGTATTTTACCGAGGGAATTGATCCTGAAATTTTTATTAGTCGTATTCATCCGGATGACCGCGACTCTTCTTCCGAAAAGCGGAAGCAGGCATTAGAAACCGGCGAAGACTATGAGGCCGAATATCGAATTTTAAACGATGATGGGGAAGTAAAATGGGTTTTTGTCAGAGGGAAAGTTGAGTATAATGCAGAAGGAAAGGCAACTGTTTTTTCAGGGGTAGTTGGCGATATTACCCAGCGCAAAATAGCTGAATATGCATTGAAGGAAAGTGAAGAGCGATTCAGACTCATGGCCGAAACTATGCCCCAAAAGATTTTTATAACCGATGCTGATGCTGGATTGGTTTATCTGAGTCCGCAATGGGAAGAGTTTACCGGCTATTCGATGGAGGAAATTAATAAGGTTACTCTCGCACATTTTATCCACCCGGAGGATATTGAAGAAAATTTGAGACGGTGGAATGAAGCAATTAAAACAGAAAGTAAATTTGAATATGAGCATCGTTTCAGAGCGAAAGACGGCAAGTACTATTGGCACTTAACGCGGGCATTAGCCTTAAAAAATCAGTCCGGAAAAAAACTATGGATTGGCTCAATTACCGACATTGATGACCAAAAGAATAATGAACATAAAAAAGATGAGTTCATTAGTATTGCAAGCCACGAGCTTAAAACGCCTATTACCAGTTTAAGAGGCTATCTGCAAATTCTTAGTAAAATAGCAGAGAAAGAAAACCAAAGTTCAATTTCCGATTTGGTTGGCAGAACTCACCGGCAAGCTCATAAATTGTCGACACTGATAAACGATTTGCTCGATGTATCGAAAATGCAGGCGGGCAAAATGAATTACAATTTTATTGAGTTTGACTTTTCTGAGATTGTGGAAGATGCCATAACAGATGCACATAATAATTATCCATCCCATAAGATAACCGTAAAAGGGGTTTCCAAAATCAGCGTGTTTGGTGATAAAAACAGGTTAGAACAAGTGCTATCTAATTTATTAAGTAATGCAGCGAAATATTCGCCTGATGCGCAGGAAATCATTCTTAGCATCGCGCCATCCGATGATTATTTAACCGTATCGATACAGGATTTTGGAGTAGGTATACCCGAAGACAAAGCGCGGTTTATATTTAACCGGTTTTTTAGGGTTGAAGATACTTCTTACAAATTTGCAGGTTTGGGAATAGGGCTCTTTATCTCACAGGAAATAATCCAGCGGCATAAAGGGAAAATAGGTTTCAGCTCATCGGAAGGCGAAGGCTCAACATTTACCTTTATTCTGCCTTTAAAACAATAGGCGCATTAATTGCTATAAAGTATTAAGCAGCGTTTGTTTTATAAGTTTTATCGAGATAAACTTTAAGAGCTTTCGCTGAAGTAATTCCGGTTTGTTTTACAAGGCTTTTAAAAACTTCAGGGCGTAAGCCGAATTGTTTTGACCAGCATTCTACTTCGTAGTATTCGTTTATATTTATTTTGTCTATATCCAGACTTCTAAATTGATCGTTGTTCATATATATTTATATTTCCTATATAAACGAAAAATCGATAAATAAAGTTTTATAAAGCGTGTAAAAGGTAAGTTTTAGAACAATAATTTAATTAGAATTTTATAATTTATTAACATAGTAGAAAGCAAGAACGAAAAACCTCTTAAAACAGGTACTTATTCCGAAATTAATCTGTTATTTTTTCATTCTAAATCCCGCCGATTTTTTGCTTTCATTTTAAAGATGAACAATCTATTCACTTTTTAAACTCTTAACAGGATTCGCCAACGCCGCTTTTATTGTTTGAAGAACAATGAGCCAGCGGTCCAAGTGTGGTAAGCTCAATACCCATATTCGGGTCTTTCCAGTTGCTTTGTAGTATGTATTGCCTGTCTGGATTTTTTAATTCGGTATTTACCCGTAACTCATTCCAAACATAACCGGCAATCAGCATGGTAAACGCTAAACCTACCGAAAGGCCGAGGATATTGATGGCCGCAAAGCCTTTGTTTTTCCAGAGATTTCGCCAGGCGATTTTGAAATAATTTTTAAGCATTATTCTGTTCTTAAAGATTTAATAGGATTAGCCAGCGCGGTCTTCACCGCCTGAAAACTTATCGTTATCACGGCGATGAGAATTGCCACACTTCCCGCCAGGGCAAACATCCACCATTCTATTTCGATGCGATACGCAAAACTCTGAAGCCATTTGCTCATGGCCCACCAGGCCAGGGGCGAGGCAAGAAAAATAGATATCAGTATTAGTTTGAGGAAGTCGGAAGATAGGAGAGCCACAATGCTTGTTACAGATGCGCCTAATACTTTACGAATGCCTATTTCTTTGGTTCGTTGTAAGGTGATTAAGGAAATTAATCCCAGCAATCCCAGGCAACTAATGCTTATGGCAATTAAGGTAGTGATCCAAATGATCTTTTCCTGTAAAGCTTCCTTTTTATAGAGGCTGGCAATTTGATCGTCGAGGAATTGGTAATCGAATATTTCGTCGGGATAAACCTCATTAAAACTCTTTTGAATGGTTTCTATACCGCCTTGCAAATTCCCTCCGGTCAGTTTTATACTTATCGAACTAAAATTTTTTGGATAACTGACTATTACTGTTGGTTCGATTGGCGAGAGCAGCGATACGGTATTAAAATCTTTTACAACACCAACAATTGGCCTTTTCTCATTATCAAACTCACCGGCAATCAAAAATTTTCCAATAGCTTGTTCAGGAGTATTCAATCCCAATTTGCTAACCATGGTTTCGTTAATGACGAACTCATTTGCCGATGTAAAATTCCGCCCCGCAATGAGTTTCAATCCGAAGGTCTTTAGATAGGATGTATCGCCCACAGCCGAACGAGATACCCATTTTTCCCAATCGCGATTTTCGAATCGTAAAGAACCACCGCGGAAATTTTCAGCCGATGGCGGCTTATAGCAAAAACTAAATGATTGCACCAATGGTATTGCTTCGAGCTTTTTAGCCAAGAAATTTCTGTTTAATTGCGATGTATCTGATATTGGAATATTTACTACTGCATCTCGATTAAAACCGGTATCAGTTTGCTTTAAAAAGCGAACCTGTAGCACCATAATCAAAGTGCAGAGGATTAAAATTTGTGCTGCGGAGTTTTGGAAAATCACCAGGACTTTTGTTAAGAATCCTGCTTTCCAGCCAGCAGCTTCATTCTTTAACGCCTTGAATACATTTATTCCGCTTAATATAAAAGCTGGATACAATCCGGCAGATAGCAGCAAGAAGATTAATAAGAGCATCAGAAAAATAGCTACAGAGGTATATGAGACCAATGAAAGCGGCTCCTCGGTAAAAAAATACTGGTTAGCAAGTGGCCTCAGCAGCGCTACCATACCAATGGCGAGCAGAATTGCCAGGACAGTTGTTATAAATGTCTCACTTAAAAACTGCGTGAATAGCTGTCCGGTAGTGCCACCAAGCACTTTACGGGTTCCGATTTCTACGCTGCGCTTTGCTTGCTGAGCTATGGTGATGTTTATATAATTAATGCAGGCAATGCTTAGAATAAGCAGACCGATAATCGCCAGGGTAACCAGTAGTGATTTTTGGATAGAAGCACCATAAGCACTATCAAAATGAACATCTGATAGCGGCTGTAACTTGAAGCTGTAAAACTTCCAATTATCTGGCAGGTGTACCCGAGTCAAATTTCGAAGGGTAGACTCTACTTCATTTTTTTTATTGGTATCGCTTAGCGAGAGATACACCGAGGTAGAGGAATTTATATATCTCCAATCAGTAAAAAATCTCTCGGGAGTTTCGGGTTTTAGATTTTTTAGTGAAGATAGCGAGATATACATATCTGCTTTAAGATCGGTATTACCTGGCTTATCACTTATTAAACCAACCACCTTTACTAGCTGTTTATTTTCAAATAGAATCGTTTTGCCAAGTGGGTCTGTCTTTCCAAAATATTTATCCGCCTGCTTTTGGGTCAGTGCTACGGTATTTGGCTCTTCTAATTCATCAGCATTCCCGGCAAGCCAATGATAATCAAACAATTTAAACCACTCGGGCGATACTATCGAAACGTTTCTGTTCTCATTGAACCTTTGTACCTCGCCTGAAAGATTTACTATTGCTACTGTGAATGTTTGCTTGCTTATCATCACAGCTGCTTCATCGACTTGCGAAAGATCAGATAAAGCACCGTACATTCCAATTGACGCACCTTTATCATGCAATGTTTGGTCAAAGAGAATGTCATTTACCAGTCGGTACGTGGTTGCAGCTTTTTTATGATAGGTATCAAAGCTTAAGTGAAAGCTGATAAAGAGGTATAAAAAGATAGAGCAAGCTACGCCGAGCGAAAGTCCAAAAATGTTTAGGGCAGAATAGAATTTTCTTTTGGCTAAATTTCGACAGGCTATTTTGAGATGGTTTTTCAGCATGTATAAACACTCCTTAAACTTAAACAAGCATTAGACTCGGAGTCTAACAGTTTCAATCCAGTCAGCAATAACCAGCTTAACTTAAAGTCCGATGACTTTCCATCCGTTAGTCTAAATCTTGTGCCAAATCCGTAACAGTCATATAATTAGGAAATTAGGTTTAATATCACCAAAATACTGTTCAGAATCGAACACCATATGCACGTATGCGGTCACTAATTATCACTGATAAGAATTATATAAAAGTTCGTCGGGAATGTCAACCGGCTCCTTTTCTCCCGGAACCATATATTTTAACCGAAGGTGGGTATGGGGACTGCTTTGAAAGTGCTCCAATCTAAGGGGGTAAAACCCTTTCTTCAGCGGAATTAAAAATGACTGTGTAGCGCCGGTATTGTTAGGGCGATTATCGTTAAGTATAAGCTTATCTTTTAAATACAGTTTTGCCCCCTCGTCTGTCTTGAAACTGAAAAGATAATATCCTTCTTTCTTTATTTCGAGCAAGCCTTCATGCGCAAGAGCGTAATTATTTTGTGTAAGTAGCTTGATGAAATTAAAATCTTTATCGGCTATGCCCGACTTAATAGGTTTAAGTGTTTTAAAGTTGGGAAGGCTGTCCCAACGACCCTGGTAAATAGAATATGATAGGCCGCCTGGCTTAAACTTCTCTGGTTTAGCAACAGGAGAGGGTGCGTTATCTAAAACAAAATTGCCGGTAACGGTTTTCTCATATTTCCCTTTTGAAAAAGATCTCATAGTCAGTTTCATAGGTCCAGAAAAATTATTTAATTTCTCAATTTTGGGCGATGTTGATGTAGGGACAGTGCCGTTAGTAGTATACCTGAACTCGGGGAAATTCGTATTGACATTAACCACGTAAGATTTGTTTTTTAATACGATGCCATTCATTGGATGAAACTCAATGTTTTTTCCTGACAAGTTGAAACCATCGTATATAAATTTCAATGCGTCGTAAATGGTTTTTAAATGCACCGACCCGTGGTTTTCACCATCATAGACTGCTATTTTATGGGTGAGGTTTTTGGGAGGGTTGATTTTTAAAATAGAGTCCATGGTAGTAATCCCCATTCTTTTCAAACCTTCGGTAGTGCCAGAGATAAATAGTGCTTGGTGTGGTTGTGAAGCTGTCTTAAATTTCTCGATTGCAAGTTTATTGGTGGACTGGTTGTCATACCATAGAGAGGGATCGGCGGCCACATAAGAAGAAAAAAGCGCAGGCTCTGTAAGCATGGCATGAACAGCTAGTAGTCCTCCAAGCGAGTGCCCGTACAAAATATTCTGGCCGCTTGATG
>JANMZB010000319.1:0-1278 GCA_031382725.1 Sphingobacteriaceae bacterium
GTATTCGATACTATCTTAAGTATCCCCGGCATGAATGAAACAGTGAAGATTGATTTTAAGATCTCCCGAAAGAATGTGCTGTTATTAAACAGCGTTATCGAACGAGGTTTAAGTGTGAAAGATGACGGTAGCACTTCTAGCTTACTGGAAACCGTTCCCAAAGAAACCTTGCAGGAGTTGAGGCTATTTTCAGAGGACTGGTTACAAAAGGCTGGGCTTAATGAGTTAAGTGAAAAATTAAAATCTCTGAATACCGGAAAGTAAAAATCTAAAAGGGAAACACACTATTGATGTTTCCCTTTTTAGTATTGGGTAATCTAACAAGAGCAGAGATTAAGCACATCGCTTTACCTCCTATATTACTTCTTTTTTCTTTCCCATCTCCAGCCATCATCATATTTTGCGAATGTCGCCTGATGGGTGGCTATTTTGGTGTAGTCCCCTTTGTCTAGTTTTGCAAAAGGAGTTACATTCTTAAAAGATGTGGTGTACTCAATGGTTGCGGTCTTGCCCGAGGCGTCCAAAAGGATGCCGGTAACTTCCACCAGTTCCTCATCTGCCAGCTTTACTTTTTGAACCCATGATTTTCGATCCTCAGCTGATGTCTTCAGTAAATACGGACGAGCTTTTTCAGTAAAGCTAATAATGGGCTCCTTTCCGAAATCAATGAGCTTTACCTTGCGCTTTACCGTGACCAATTCCGCATCTTCCAATCCTGCATCAATTGCTCTACTCCCATATTCAGGATCATTGCAGAAAATATTATAATCTATGACCTGTGGGTAATGACCATCTTGAAGGATTGCCATTGCTTTTTCTCTATCCAGTTCGTTTTTTGAACAGCCTGTTATCAGTAAACAGGCAAGAACCATACTGATTAAAATTTTCATAATGTAAGTTTATGGTAAGAAATCATTTATTCGCATTCTTTCACAATAAGCCATGAGTTAAAAACTTCACAGCTGCTTGCAGGAAAATGAATGCCAATGAGCCTTCACAAATAATAGTTCATTTTCCTGCATGGGGCTGTACCGCTGTCAAAGCACCAACTGTTCCAAAGGAAGTGTTGGCGGTTTTGCTTTATATAATCGCATTTGATTTAGCATGGCTTCTACTACCCCCATTCCCAAAGGCAATATCAAAGCCAGCTATATAAACAGGAAATGCCCATCGAGGTGCAATGTCGGTCATGAACTTATATTGGAGATATACAAGGTAGCCTATTGTTAGTGATATTACCCATTGCAGAAGTTCGTCGGGCTTTTGAGTCTCGCTCAT
>JANMZB010000327.1:0-6498 GCA_031382725.1 Sphingobacteriaceae bacterium
GGAACGCCGCCGAACAGAGATTGCCAGAGCACTGGCCGCAAACCCTAATTTTATTTTGTTAGACGAGCCTTTTGCAGGAGTTGACCCTATTGCGGTAGAAGAAATACAAACTATTGTTGCTAAACTTAAACATCGTAACATCGGGATATTAATCACCGACCATAATGTACAGGAAACGCTTTCGATCACCGACAGAGCATATTTACTTACAGAAGGAAAGATCATGCTTACCGGAACCCCTGAAGAAATTGCCAGCAACGAAATGGCACGCAAGTTTTACCTCGGCCAAAACTTTGAATTAAGAAGAAAAAAAAACAAAAACCAATCATTGCCAAATGACAATAGTTAATTCGATAGCTAACTGGTTCATCAAAAAACGGATGCACCAGATAGACTTGTTTATTAAATATCCTCACGATGTGCAGGATGAACTATTTGGCAATCTTATTAAGCAAGCCCAGGATACAGAGTGGGGCAAAAAATACGGGTATGAATCAATACGTGACCAGGAGGAATATAAAAACCGGGTTCCTATTCAGGATTACGATACCCTAAAACCATTTATTGAGAGAATGCTTCAGGGCGAGCAAAATATCCTCTGGAGCTCGGAAATTAAGTGGTTTGCTAAATCATCCGGAACCACAAACGATAGAAGTAAATTCATTCCGGTAAGCCCGGAATCTTTAGAGGAGTGCCATTATAAAGGTGGCAAAGACCTGCTTTCGATTTACTGCAATAACCGTCCGAATGCTCAAATATTTTCTGGCAAGATACTTACGCTAGGAGGCAGTCATCAGGTAACACAATCTGGCGATATTTCTTTTGGCGACCTTTCGGCTGTGTTACTTAAGAACTTACCGCTCTGGGCCGAATATTTAAGAACACCCGAACTGGCCATTACCTTAATCGAGAATTACGAAGAAAAAATTGAGAAGATTGCTCAGGCTACCATTGGTGTGAATGTAACTAATATGGCCGGCGTTCCGACATGGACGGTGGTTTTGGCAAAACGCCTGATGGAGCTGACAGGCAAAAGCAATCTACTGGAAATTTGGCCTCATCTTGAACTTTATGTACATGGCGCGGTCAATTTCACACCTTACCGGGAGCAGTTTAAGAAATTGATTCCATCAGATACTATGTATTACATGGAAACTTATAATGCATCGGAGGGCTTTTTTGGAATTCAGGACCAATCTAATTCTGAAGAAATGTTGTTAATGCTGGATTACGGCATTTATTACGAGTTTTTACCGATGGAGAATTTTGGCGAGGAATCTCCAAAAACCTACGGACTACATGAAGTTGAACTCCATAAAAATTATGCTTTGATCATTTCCACTAATGGTGGATTGTGGCGGTATGCAATTGGCGATACGATTAAGTTCACTTCTTTATCCCCTTTCCGGATACAAATTACCGGTAGAACGAAACATTTTATTAATGCCTTTGGCGAGGAAGTTATTATTGATAATGCAGAAAAGGCGTTAGCAAAAGCTTGCGCAGAAACACATGCTGCTATCCGTGATTATACTGCTTGTCCGATTTATTTCCAGGGAAACGATGCCGGTGGGCATGAGTGGATTATTGAGTTTGAACAGGCCCCATCTAATCTGGATCAGTTTGTAGATACGCTTGATAATACGTTAAGGGAAGTAAATTCTGATTATGACGCGAAGCGGTTTAAAGATATGGCATTGCGCCGGCCAACCGTTCATGTGGCAAAAGAAGGTACGTTTTATAACTGGCTAAAACAGCGGGGGAAACTTGGCGGGCAGCATAAGGTGCCGAGGCTGGCGAATGAGAGGAAGTATGTGGAGGAGATTTTGGGGATGATGGGTTAAGTAATCCATCACTATGCTCTTCCTATAAACTAATGTCTTTTATTATACCTATGATCACAATCATTAAAAAAGGAACCCCAAAGGAAGATATTCATAGAAAGATTGATTTGGCAATTTCTAAAAGTCAAAAAAGAAATCTTATGAAGTTTGCAGGCAAAATCAAGTTTGATAATGATCCGCTTCAATATCATGCTTATATACGTGAAGAGTGGAATTGCTGCCATAACAATTTGAACCTTCCAATCTAAACCCGGTTGTAGTGGAAAGCCCGGAGCTGCGTAAGCTTTGGGGTTGGGCAAGCGAGGACTTGTAACCAAAACGGGGCTTCAACTGCCATAAAAACGACAGCACATTTCATCAATCTAAACCTTTCGTTTTTTAGGAAAAACCAACGAAGCGACTACACTTGAGGTCAAAATAAACAGGATGATTAACAACGAATGAATGGTAGTGAATCCTTGTTCTTTCAACCAATCGTGTCCCAGCATTTTGATTCCAATAAATATGAGGAGGAAAGCCAAGCCGACCTTCAAATAATGGAACTTATGAATGATGTTCACCAAAAGGAAAAACATTGACCGCAAACCGAGAATCGCGAAAATATTGGAGAAGAAAACGATGTAAGGATCTTTTGTGACGGCAAAGATTGCCGGGATTGAATCGACTGCAAAAATCAAATCAGTAAATTCTACGATCAGTAAAACGAGGAACAAAGGGGTCACAAAACGTTTTCCGTTGATACGGACGAAGAATTTATTCCCGACAAATTCGGGATGTATAGAGACAAAACGGGAGGCAAATTTAACTACTTTATGATTTTCGGGATCGATAGTTCCCTCGCTATTTCTCTGAATAAACATCATCACCCCCGTGTAGATCAAAAAGGCTCCGAATACATATAAGATCCATCCGAACTGGGTTATCAGCGTAGATCCGATAAAGATGAACAGGAATCGCATGACCACCGCTCCAATAATCCCCCAAAAAAGTACCCGATGGTAATACTTTTCGTTAACGGCAAAGGCGGTGAAAATTAATACCATCACGAAGATGTTATCGACTGATAAGGCATATTCAATTACATATCCTGTAAGGAATTCTAGTGCTAAGTTTTCTTTATACGTTTTTAAACTGCCTGCGAAATCGGAAGGGTTAAGCTGGATATTATGCAGGTGCTGGGCCGTAACAGCTTGCAATTCGGCAAAGTTAGAAATACCGTGTAATTGCTCACCTTCGGCAAGTAAGAGGAAATAAAAGCCGATAGCAAAAGAGACCCAGATAAAGCTCATTATCGAAGCTTCTTTCAATCCTACCGCATGATCTCTTTTATTGAAAAGTCCGAGATCGATCGCCATCATGAGGATAATGAAAATTAAAAATCCTCCAAAGAACACAAGCTCGTTTGACATATTTATTTTTTACGCTCGGTAGTAAACCGCACCAACTGTTCTAAAGCAGTACGTGCCTGTTGATCTGGAAAGGTGCTCAACACTTCGAATGCCGCTTCCTGATATCGGTGCATCTGCATTTCGGCATAAGCCAAACCTCCGCTGTTTCTTACAAAATGAATTACCTCCTGAACCTTTTGAGGGTCTTCGTTATGATTCTTAACAAGGTTTATGATTCTATGTTTCTCTGCCCTAGTAGATTTACTTAAAGCATAAATAAGAGGCAGCGTTATTTTCTTTTCTTTGATATCTATTCCAAGCGGTTTTCCTACGTCATCGGTTCCGAAATCGAATAAATCGTCTTTTATCTGGAATGACATCCCTACATTCTCTCCGAAAACCCGCATCTTTTCTACCACTTGCTCATCGGCACCCGCCGAAGCTGCGCCTACAGCACAGCATGAAGCGATAAGCGAAGCTGTTTTTTGTCTGATTACTTCATAGTAGATTGGCTCCTGAATATCAAGTTTACGGGCTTTTTCCATTTGAAGCAGCTCGCCTTCGCTCATTTGCTGCACAGCATGATTTACAATTTTCAATAAGTCGAAATCATTATTATTTAGTGAGAGATGCATGCCTTTAGCCAGAAGGAAATCGCCAACCAACACGGCTATTTTATTTTTCCATAAGGCATTTACTGAGAAAAAGCCACGGCGTTCATAAGAATTATCGACCACATCATCATGAACTAAAGTAGCAGTGTGCAGGAGTTCTACTAAAGCAGCTCCGCGGTGTGTAGCCTCGGTTATTCCTCCGGCCAAACTGGCTGAGAAAAACACGAACATTGGCCTGATCTGTTTGCCTTTTCTTTTAACAATGTAGTGGGTAATTCTGTCGAGAAGAGGTACAGAACTTTTCATAGACGCTCTGAACTTTTCTTCAAATAAATCAAGTTCTTTCTCTATGGGGCGTTTTATCTCGTCGAGCTTTGACATTTAGTCTATGTATATGCTATAGGCTTTACAAGCATATACATGCAAACATAGGCTAAAAAAAGCAATGAAAAAACTTGATTGAGTAAGAATAAGCCCGAATTTAAGTGACAAAAAATATTTAAAAATATTTCTGATTCTTCATTTAAAATTCATGTTGCGAAAATAAATTTGTTTCATAGTTAATATCAATTACACACTTAAATTTATAAACAATGAAAAAGTATTCTATTTTAAAAAGATTTTCTATGATTGCAATAGCAGGGCTATTGACACTTTCAGCATGTAATAAAGACAATGAAACAGAACCAGAAGAGCAGGCAGATGCACAGGCGATTTTGGTTACTGAAGCTACAGCCTCATCTGACGCGGTATTTGTAGTAAACGCTGTTCCTGAAGGATCAAGCAAAGACTCTATTACAGCACCAAGTTTACCAATCTCTGTAAAGACATATCTTGATGCAAACTACAGTGAGTATACTTATTTTAAAACCTTCAAGACTAACAAAAACAACACTACCGATGGATACATTGTTATCATAAAGCTAAATGGCAAGCCAATAGGTCTGCGTTTCGACTCAAATGGAAACTTTATTAAAGTATGCGAGCAACGTGAAAGAGGCCAATTAAGAGGCAAAGGCTGGAAACGGGGCGGACGATTCGACGGTCGTGATGGTGAACACAGAGATACTATTGCATTAAGCTCATTATCTCTTGCAATTAAAGCCTACTTCGCTACTAGTTTTCCAACTGATACACTTCTGGCTGCACATACAGAAAAAGAAGGGGGTATTGTTGTTATATCGGCGAATAATGGTCTTTATGCAACTCAATTTAATACTAGCGGTGTATTTGTAAAAAGGGCTCAAATCTTTCCTCATCATGGCCGGGGATTTTCAGTAACTCAAGCCAGTCTTCCTGCAAAAATTGCAACTTATCTAACCGCAACATACCCTGCCTATGTATTCCACAGAGCTTTTGAATTAAGAACCAGTGCAGGAATTCAAGGCTATGTTGTAGTTTTAACTTCGAATGAAACCAAATACGCCTTACGCTTCGATGCAAGTGGAAACTTTGTTAAAGCTGTTGTAATAAAATAGTCGAATCCCAAACACACATATATATAATCGAACAGCATCCTTTTAATTATGGATGCTGTTTTGTTTTTAAACTTTCTATGGGCTTAATTCAGCGCGCGGCTTTCTAGTTTGTTTATTTTTGGATTTCTGCGAAAAGTTATCCTGATTACTTACTTTTGCAACCTTCCGGAGAGATGTCAGAGTGGTCGAATGAGCCAGCTTGGAAAGCTGGTGTACTGGCAACGGTACCGAGGGTTCGAATCCCTCTTTCTCCGCCGAACACACTATCAAAAGTTATAAAAGCCTGCAAAATTGATTTTGCGGGCTTTTATATTAGATTTAGATAACTAAATTTTTCAAAGTTTCGCAAAATCTACTAGCGTCATTCGTGCGTGTTTAAGACTAAATAAAGACGCACGAATTTTGATGTAACACGCTATAATCCAGCATGTTCATGTAGTATACATCTTGATAAAAAGCAATTACGTTTCGAACTTTAAAAAACTTAAATGTTCGTTATGTTAGAAAAAAGCTTCGGGCTGCTCTTCTTTTTGAAACAGGCCAAAAACCAAAAAACTAATGAGAGATATGTCTATCTACGAATTACCGTAGATGGAACATCAAAAGAACTTTCAACTAAAAGGGTCTGGGACCCAAATCGCTGGAACCAATCCTCGGGTCGTGGGGCGGGTACTAAGGAAGACGTGAAGAACTTAAATGTATATTTAGATTCTCTTTCTTCGAAAATTTTTCAAGCAAAGAGAATGCTGATGGAAGCCGACAAACAGGTAACTGCAGAGGCCTTAAAAAATTTCGTTACTGGACAGGGAGAGACTAAAAGGATGGTGCTGGAGATATTCAACGAGCATAATAAAAAAATGAAATCGTTGGTAGGAACTGAGTTTGCTCCCGGAACCATGCAACGTTATCAAACTTCGTATGACCATACTAAAGCATTTATTCGCTGGAAATATAGTGCTGATGATCTAGAACTAAAGGATTTGAATTATGAATTTGTATCAGATTATGCTTATTGGTTAAAAGGGATAAGAAAATGCAATCACAATTCAACTATGAAATATTTGGCCAACTTTAAAAAAATTGTTTTAGAGTGCATAAGGAAAGGATGGATTACCAGTGACCCTTTTATAGGATTTAAAGCTACACGGAAAGAAGTAGTTCGTGTGGCGTTGAC